>JAGHTD010000007.1 GCA_018065475.1 Candidatus Colimorpha enterica | reverse complement strand
GTACTTGTAGTCTGCCTCGATGTCGTGAGAAACGAGGGCGACGTGGTTTACAAGTCCCTTTGCGTCGGGCTTAAGGTTCTCGTTCTGCGAGATCTCGTAGGTGACTTCGCCGTTTGTGACGAACCAGGTGTAGAACTCGCCTCTGGAGCTCTTGAACTTGCCCTTGAGCTTGAAGCCGAGCTTGTCCATATAGAACTTTGCGTCTTCTTCGGAGTTTGCGGCCTGGAGGCCGATGTGATCGAGTTTTCTTCCTTCAAACATGGTATAATACCTTCTTTGTGTAATATTCGGTATCTTCAATTATATCACTTATCGGGGTATTTTTCAATATGGGCGGGTAATATTTTCGTCTTAAATCGAAAAATGCCGGCGTTTGCCGGCATTTTTGTCAGTTGTTGAGTATTCTTGTGAGGAACTCTCTCGTCCTCTGATGTTCCGGCTCGGTGAATATCACCGACGGAGGGTTGTCCTCGGCGATGACGCCGTTTTCCATGAACAGCACGCGGGACGAAGCGTCGCGGGCGAAGCTCATCTCGTGCGTGACGACGATCATCGTCAGCCCGGAGGTGGAAAGATCGTTCATAACGCTCAGTACCTCTCCGACCATTTCGGGGTCGAGAGCCGAGGTCGGCTCGTCAAAGAGGATGATCTCGGGATCCATCGAGAGGGCGCGCGCAATGGCGCCTCTCTGCTTCTGACCGCCCGAAAGCTGTGAAGGCTTTGCGTAAATGTAGGGAAGCATTCCGACGCGGTCAAGATATTTCATCGCGTTTTCGGTCGCTTCCGCTTTGCTCTTTTTCAGCGCCTTGATCTGCCCTACGGTGCAGTTGCGGAGAACAGACATATTTTCAAAAAGGTTGAACTGCTGGAACACCATTCCCACCTTTGCACAGTAGGCGGAGCGGGGGAGTGTGTTTATATCCACGCCGTGGTAGAGGATCTCGCCGCCGTCTGCCTTTTCGAGCATATTGATGCAGCGGAGAAGGGTGCTTTTGCCCGAGCCGGATGGCCCGATCACCGAGATGACCTCGCCTTTTTTCACCTTGAAATCTATGCCTTTCAGAACGCCGTTGGCTCCGAAGGTCTTGAAAAGGTCGTTTACGGAAAGGATGATATCTTCCATGATCACACCTCCTCTTCGGGCTTCACGACGGTGTGGCCGTCGAAGAGCTTATAGGTCTTCTTTCCCGCAAGCAGACGCTCGAACGCGCGGAGGATCACCGTGACGGTGAAGGTCAGCACGAGATAGATCAGGCAGGAGATAATATACGTCGGGAAGATTTTCAGATTTGACTGTGCGACGATCTGCGTGTAGCGGAAAAGCTCCGTGACACCGATGACGTTGAGGACCGACGTGTCCTTGATATTTACGACGAACTCGTTTGAAACAGCGGGAAGAACGTTGCGGAGCACCTGGGGGATGATGACGTGGACCATGGTCTGCATGTGGTTGAGACCGATCGACTGCGCGCCGTCAAACTGACCTTTATCGACGGAGATGATACCTCCGCGGATGATCTCGGTGACGTATGCGCCGGTGTTTATGGCGCAGATACCGATACCCGCGGGGAGAAGCGGAAGAGTGCTTCCGCCCGTAGCGTATGCGTAACCCCAGAATATAACCATCGCCTGCACCATCAGAGGCGTGCCTCTGAAGAACTCGACGTAAACGGTTATAAGTATGTTGGCAATTTTGAGTATGATCTTTGAAATCGTCATCTTCGGTGTCGGCACCGTGCGTATGACAACGTTGATAAGCCCGATGATAAGCCATATGATAGTGCCTACCACGGAAATGATCATTGTCGTCCCGACGCCGAGAA
>JAGHTD010000109.1 GCA_018065475.1 Candidatus Colimorpha enterica | reverse complement strand
CGGATACCCTTATGACGTTGAGCACGTTGTCAGCGACGAGGGGTATGGCAAAAACGATTATATCGAGACAAGCCGCCGGCTCGTCATAGTAACGGCACCCGGCCCCGGAAGCGGAAAAATGGCGGTTTGCCTGTCCCAGCTGTATCATGAAAACATGCGGGGCGTCAAGGCTGGGTACGCCAAGTTTGAGACGTTCCCCATCTGGAATCTGCCCCTCAAGCATCCCGTCAACGTGGCGTATGAAGCCGCTACCGCCGATCTCAACGACGTCAATATGATCGATCCTTTTCACCTTGAAGCCTACGGGGAAGTGGCAGTCAATTATAACCGCGACGTGGAGATCTTTCCCGTGCTTGAAGCCATGTTCAAAAAGATCTACGGCAAGTCTCCCTACAAGTCGCCCACGGATATGGGCGTCAATATGGCGGGGAATTGCATAAGCGATGACTCCGCTTGCGTGGAAGCGTCTCACCAGGAGATCATTCGCCGCTATTATACCGCTCTTTGCGAATACAGAGAAAATTTGGGTTCAACGGGAACCGTGGAAAAGCTTGAAGCTCTTATGAAGCGTACGGGTCTTTCCGCCTCGGATCGTCCCGTGGTCCAGGCGGCACAGAAGAAGGCCGAGCTGACCGAAGGTCCCGCCGCCGCGATCCAGCTTCCCGACGGAACGATCGTAACCGGTAAGACCTCGAATCTTCTCGGAGCCCCTGCCGCCGTGATCCTCAATGCCTTGAAGGTCCTCGGTGGGATCAATGACGAGATCGAGCTGATCTCTCCCGCCGTCATCGAGCCCGTTCAGCATCTCAAGGTGGATAACCTCGGCAATCATAACCCGAGACTGCATACAGATGAAGCGCTCATCGCTCTTGCCATCAGCGCCGTGACGTCTCCCATGGCGGCCGCCGCGCTCGATCAGCTCGTCAAGCTCAACGGATGTGAGGGACATTCCTCCGTCATCTTGTCGCAGACAGAGACCAAGACCTTCAAAAAGCTGGGTATCAACCTCACCTGCGACCCTCAATATCAGGTAAAAAAACTGTATCACGCGAAATAAAAGACAGGAAAAGAACCGTTCTTTGAACGGTTCTTTTTTCAATGGGAATACTGTACAAAAAAGGCGAAAAATAATACGTATAAATATAGATAATATACAGTGTTTTTGGGTTGACGGATATGGGAAAGTATGGTACTATGTCGAAAAAGGATATGGGAGGAAGTTATGGAAGCAAACTTTCTTTTGAACAGACATTTGTCTGACAATCAAATTGCACACATTTCTTCTTTTGGCAGTGAAGATGCCCCGATCATTTTTTCTTTGATCAGCGATATCGATGCCGACGGAAAGTATTGCGAAACCGTTATTGGTTTTACGAGTAGGGAACTTCTTGTATTTCCCCTTGAGGGAGAAACTGAGATCTATCGCATCGCGTATGAAAATATAGAGACCATTTACGCCAAGCGTATGTACGGAAATGCCTTTATCAGAGTAAAGGAAAAGGGCCAGGAAAAAACGCTCAACATTTTCCGTTACACCTTCGGCATCGCCGCTCTTTGCGATTCCGCGGTCATGTTTGTCAACGGATTGATTGAGGGGCAGACGGTAGAGTCGCAGATCGAGATGATCACCACCGCTTTTGAAAAGCAGTTGTCGGTTTGCCCGCGTTGCGGTCGAACCTTATCCTCGCCCGGCGTCAAGTGTATCAACTGCGAGAGCAAGGGGCGCATCGTCAAGAAGCTCATCACCTACTTAAAACCCGTTATCTGGGGCTTGATCTTTTCCGTCATCCTTTCGATCGGAACGACGATTTTGCGTCTTGTTCCCCCGTATCTGACGGCGTCTCTTGTTGACTCCGTGCTTCCCGAGAGAGACTGGAATCAGCTTGTGACGGTCGGTATATGGCTCGTCGTGTTATCAACCGTCCGATATACACTCGGTATCATCCGCGCCTATATTCTTCGTAAGAACCGCGACAGAGTCGTGGGGCGTATTGCGGGAGCCGTGTAATCTAACGCGCAGGATTTTGCGAGGGCCTTTTTAGACCCCACCACCCCCCGCTCGGGCAATTACCCAAAATACGGTGGCCCCAAGACCCGTGAAATCGTCATGAACGGATTAACGAAG
>JAGHTD010000290.1 GCA_018065475.1 Candidatus Colimorpha enterica | reverse complement strand
TGAACGACGTCTTTATGTAGTAGAAATCGGAGGTCGTCTGGAACGCAGCCATGATCTTATAGGTGTACACACCTTTGAGGGTATATATATACATCGTGTTGTACTCGTTGAAGAACTCCTCACTCAGATAGTTGTCGAGGTCGTGGAACATGAGGCGGTGCGTCATGTGGTGACCGTAAAGGATGAGGTTTCTGTTTTCGAGGAGGTCTCTGTCGTTTCTGTAATCGGCAAAGATCGAGCCGGCAAGCAGTCTTGCGCCCGAATAGGAACGGCGGAGGTAGTAATCGTTGTCCTCTGCCTGCATTATCGGGTAATTGATGTTGGTTCCCGGAATGGTGATCCAGCCGTAAACGTCGGGATAGCTCTGCGTCATGAAATAGAGCTTCGTGTACATCTTCTTGAACATCGGGTTGGTGTCGTCTTCGTCCCTGTAATGGTTGATGTCTTCCTCGGAGAGATTGAGGCAGGCGGCGTAGTCGGGAGTTGCCAGCGACGCCCTGTCAGCGGTCATGGCGAGGACAAGGCGCTTTTCGGAATCGATATCCTCGTATATGTCCTCCGCCTCGGCGTAGGAAAACGTGCTCATAAGCACGTATATCATGCACCCTGCGGCGACGAGCATACACAGCGTTATGAATATCGGCCTCATATTTTCGGAAAGAAAAGCCAGAATACCCTTCTTTTTGCTCTCGTGGCCGAGATCCTCGTCCGTCATCTCGTTAAGTGACGTAATAAACTCATTATTCATCCGTTTTGTTCCTTTCTTAAGCTCTCAGCATATCGCCGGGCTTTGCCTCAAAGGGCAGATCCAGCGAAAATATCATAAGCGGATGCGGAGCGGAGGTTATCTCCTCTCCTTCTTCGTTCTTCATATTTTTCACGGTGAACTTTCTTCCCGTCATACCGGGGGTGATAAGCTCCACCGCGTCTCCGACCGACACCTTGTTGCGCTGCATAATCGTGGCGCGGCCGCTTGACGCGTCGTAGCCGACGACGGTGCCGATGTACGCCCTGTCGCGGACGTAGCCCGGGACGGTGACGGTGTTTGCGCCGTCCGCAGGGCTTCCGTAGTAAAAGCCCGTGCAGTATTCGCGGTGCGAAACGCTCTCAAGCTCGGTGAGCCACTTGGGATCGTAGGAATAGCTTCCGCTCACCGCGGAATCTATCGCCATACGGTAGGCGTTTGCGGTGACCGCCGTATAATAGGCGCTCTTCATCCTTCCCTCAATTTTGAAGGAATCTATCCCCGCGTCGATGAGCTCGGGGAC
>JAGHTD010000196.1 GCA_018065475.1 Candidatus Colimorpha enterica | reverse complement strand
AGGAAGGGAAAACGGTCGAAAACGCTTCAAGGCTCCTTTCGGTCCTCTTTGAGGACGGGCTGACACGTGCCGACCCGGTCGTCGCGGTCGGAGGCGGAAGTCTTCTCGATCTCGTCGGGTTCACGTGTGCCGTTTTCGGCAGGGGCATTCCCTGCTATTACGTCCCCACCACCCTGCTTTCGCAGGCGGACGCTTCGGTCGGAGGAAAGACCGCCGTCAACTTCGGCGGAGTGAAGAACTCGGTCGGATGTTTCGCCCTGCCGGCAGGCGTTATGATAGACGTTTCCACGCTTTCATCGCTCCCGGAAAGGCAGTTTGAGAGCGGTATGGCGGAGATAATCAAGATCGCCGCCGTCCTCGACGCCGGACTGTTTGAAATGCTCGAAAGAGGCGAGGGCGACCTCGCCGAGATAATAAAGCGCGCCGTCGGGCTGAAAAACGAGATAGTCGGGCTTGACTTCCGCGACGAAGGCACCCGCAGGGTGCTCAACTTCGGCCACACCGTCGGTCACGCCGTCGAAATGGCGGAGGGACTCCTGCACGGCGAGGCGATCTGCCCCGGTATGCTCTGTATGTCGGAGGGCGAGGCGAAGGATCGGCTGACAGCCCTCATCTCCCGCCACGGTCTGCCGACCTCGATAAGCACGAACGCAAACGCCCTTCTTCCCCTCGTGATGAAGGACAAAAAGGGCGAAGGAAAGAAGATAAACTGCATTATCTGCGACAGGATAGGCAGTTACAGGACAGAAAAACTCGACGCGGAGGAAATATCCGCGCGTATCGGAAGGATAACGAAGGGATAATCGAATGAGCAGCACTTTCGGAAAAAACGTGACGCTGACGGTCAGCGGAAGAAGCAGAGGAGAAAAGCTGACGGCCATCCTCGACGGGATACCGGCTGGTATCGCCGTTGACGGTGAGCTGATTTCCCGCCGTCTTTCCCTGCGCCGTCCCGACGGGGTGTTATCCACCTCAAGGATCGAGCCGGACGGGTTTGAAATAACGGCAGGCGTTTTCGGCGGTTTCACCGACGGCACGCCGATCTGCATTTCGATCGGCAACTCCGACTGCGGTGACGGCGATCAGCCGGAATATTTCCGCCCGTCGCACGCCGACTTCACCACCTTCGTCAAATACGGCGGCTTTGCCGATATGAGGGGCGGGGGCTTCTTTTCGGGGCGTCTGACCTCCCTGCTCGTCGCCGCCGGAGCGATAGCCGAGAGCGTCCTTTGCGGCCGTTTTCCCGGCGTTTCGGCCGCTACGAGGATAAAGTCGGTCGGCAGCGTGACCGATCCGTCTGATGTTTCCGACCGCAAGACACACGGGGAGCTGAAAAACGCTTTCTTCCCCGTCGTTTCCCCGGAGATCGCCGAGGAAATGAAGCGTGAGATACTCCGTGTCAAAGAAGAAGGCGACTCGCTCGGCGGGACGCTTGAAACGGTCATCCTCGGTCTCCCCGCAGGCGTGGGCGAACCATACTTCGACAGTCTCGAATCGGTGATCTCGCACGCCGTATTCTCGATCCCCGGCGTCAAGGGTATCTCCTTCGGCGACGGCTTCGCCCTCTCGGCGATGAAGGGGAGCGAGGCGAACGACCCGATCATCTCCGCGGAGAACGTCCTTTTGACTTCCTCCAACCGCGCGGGCGGTATCAACGGCGGTATCTCAAACGGTATGCCCGTCGTCTTCACGACTGCGCTGAAACCCACCCCGACGATCGCCCTGCCTCAGACCACGGTGTCGAAGAACGATCCGGCAAAGCCGGGATCCGTCGCCTTCGGAGGCAGAAACGACCCCTGCTTCGCCATAAGAGTTCCGCAGGTCGTCACCGCCGTGACCGAGCTTGCGCTCCTTGACCTTCTCGTCTCGGGAAGATTTTTAAGATGAAATACGGTCTCATCGGCAATCCGCTTTCTCACTCCCTCTCGGTCGAGATACACTCGGCGATAGGTGAGGAGATCGGCGCATATCCCTACGTTCTCTGCCCTCTTGCGGAAGAGGAGCTTGACGGCTTTTTCGCCGAAAAGGACTTCGACGCCGTCAACGTAACGATCCCGTACAAAAAAGCGGTGATGAAATACCTCGATATAATCAGCCCCGAAGCGAAGGAGATCGGCTGTGTCAACACCGTCCTCAACCGCGGCGGGAAGCTATACGGCTACAATACCGACGTTTTCGGTATGGAGGAAATGCTGAAACGCGCCTCTGACGGCTATATCCCGAAGAAGGTCGCCGTCCTCGGCACGGGAGGCACCTCACTCACCGCCGTTTACGTCGCGGGAAAGCTGTGGAAAGACGCCGAAATATTCCGCGTCAGCCGCAACCCGAAGGGAAAGGACGTCGGCTACGCCTCGATCCCCGGGGATACCGACGCCGTGATAAACTGCACCCCGGTCGGGATGTACCCGCACGCCGGCGTGTCGCCGATCGGCGTTTCGCGGTTTCCTCATCTCCGTTTCGTCTGCGACGCCGTTTACAACCCGAGACGGACGAAGCTCATTCTCGACGCCGAAAAGCGCGGAATAAGAGCCGAAAACGGCCTCCGTATGCTCGTCACGCAGGCGATATACGCCGCCTCACTCTTTTTTGACAGGGAGATCGACGGCTCGGCGATCTATGAAAAGATAAGAAAAAGCACCGAGAACGTCATCCTCATCGGTATGCCCTCCTGCGGAAAAACAGCCGTGGGGAAGGCCGTCGCCGACGCGCTCGGCAGACCGTTTTACGACACCGACGGTGTAATATACGAAAAGACGGGCAGGACGCCCGCCGAAATCATCACCTCCGACGGCGAGGACGTCTTCCGCAGGATCGAAAGCGAGGTCGTGTCTTCCCTCACCGAAAAAGCCGACGGCAGGGTGATCTCCACCGGAGGCGGAGCGATCCTCGACCCCTCAAACGTCGAAAATCTGAAAAAGAACGGCAGGGTCTTCTATCTGAAAAAGGAGCTTGCCGACCTCATCCCGTCGCCCGACCGTCCGCTGACGTCCGACTGCGGGAAGCTGAAAAGGATATTTGAGGAAAGGTCCCCCATATACGAATCATCCGCCGACACGATCCTCAAGTCGGACTGCGAAAACGCCATAATCGGAGAATATAAATGACAAAGATCATCCCGAAAGGGTTATACTGCGGCGAGATCACCGTCCCGCCGTCAAAAAGCATACTTCACCGCGCGCTCATCTGCGCCGCCTTTGCCGACGGGGAGAGCGTGATACACAATTTTGCGGTCTGCGACGACGTCATTGCGACCGTCGAATGTCTCCGCAAGCTCGGTGCCGCCATAAAAATTAAAGGGAGCGACGCAGTCGTAAAGGGAACGTCGGTCGAAGACATTCCCGATGGCGTCACCCTCGACTGCCGCGAGAGCGGCTCGACGCTCCGCTTTCTCATCCCGTTTGCGATTATCAGCGGGAAAACGATGCGTTTCAAGGGGAGCGAAAGACTGCTTTCCCGCCCAATGGAGGCGTATCAGACGCTCTGCGACCGCAACGGCATTGATATGCACATCGAGGACGGAGCCCTTTTCGTCAGCGGAGAGAAGCTCGAAAACGGGTTTTTCACCGTTGACGGCTCGGTTTCGAGCCAGTTCGTCAGCGGGCTTATGCTCGCCCTTCCCCACCTGCACGGCTATTCCGTTATCGAGGTCGAGGGAGAGACGGTATCGAAGCCCTATATAGCTATGACGCTGTCGGTGCTTTCCTCGTTCGGCGTGAACCTTTCGGTCAGCGACAGGATCGTCGTCCCCTCCTGCGCGGGAACGCTCCCGACCGAATACACCGCCGAGGGCGACTGGAGCGCCGCCGCGCCGCTTTTCGCTCTCAACGCAGTCGGCTCGGAGATCACGGTAAAAGGCCTTGAAAACGCCTCCTGCCAGGGTGACAGAGCGATAAAGCTCCTGCTCGGCAGACTGAAAAGAGGAAAGGCCGAGATCGACGTCACCGACTGCCCCGATCTTGCTCCCGTCCTGATGGCAGTTGCCCCGTTTTTCTACGGCGCGCACCTGACCGGTACCGACCGGCTTGAAGGCAAGGAAAGCGACAGAGGCAGGGCGATGGCGGAGGAGCTTGGGAAGTTCGGCGTCCCCGTCACCGTCGGCGAAGGTTTCATCGACGTCGGCGAGGTCGATGAGTTCCCGGAGGACGTCACCGTGTCCTCACGTTCCGACCACAGGATAGCCATGGCGCTCACCGTCATCCTCTCATACACGGGCGGAAAAGTCGAGGGTGAGGAGCACGTTTCCAAAAGTTTCCCGGATTTTTTCACGCTTCTTGACCAAATAAGGGAAAAATAATCATTTTCTTTGTTTTTATTCTTGACATTTTGCGTTTTGTGTTGTATAATACATAGCGTGAAATTAAGGAAAGTATCTCTTTGCTTGCGAGGGGAGGGAAAATAAATGGCAGAAATCAGATTAAAGGAAAACGAATCTCTTGACAGCGCACTCCGCAGATTCAAAAGACAGTGTCAGAGATCCGGTGTTCTCGCAGAGCTCCGCAAGAGAGAATGCTACGAGAAGCCCAGCGTAAAGCGCAAGAAAAAGGCAGAAGCTGCAAGAAAGCGCAAGTTCAAGTAATTCACATTGAAAGCAAAAAGGACGCACCGCGTCCTTTTTCTTTTTTGCAAATGCTATTGCTGATTAACGCATTCCCAAATATAGCAATCGGCGCTATATATCTCGCGTTCTTCGCTCTTGTATAGTGATTCAAGATCACGACCAAACTTGCCATAGACACATTCGTATTCATTGAGGGTCTCATAGGGGTTTTCGTATATCATCACAAACACTCCACTGAGAATATTTTTCGCAACAATGCTGTCGGTGGTTTTTTCATCCCATAATTGGAACAGAGTTTTCCCTTCAAGCACCACATCATTGTATTCTTTCACAACTTCTCTTCCATCTTTAAGGAAAGTGATCCTTTTGATTTTATCATCTTCTCTTTCAACATTAGTTATTGACATAAGTTCTTCATACGATTTCACGCCTGATTTTCCAAAACATACCATTGGCATTTCTGCATTATCATTGTCAAGACGATAATCACAATAAAAGCAATTTAAGTCTTGCAAACTTTTGGAGGATAGTGGGCAAATGTAATAGGAATGTAAAACGCCATGTCCTCCGCTTTGCACTTGCTCACATATTTTCTCTGCTCGTTGTCTTGCATCGGCTGTTTTTTCGTGATATATCCATTTCTTTTTGCTCACGTCGGTGTGAAGGATGTATTTCATCTCGTCTTCCGTGACACCGTCTTTCGCCCACGACAAATCAATCTCAAGAATGTTATATTTATGCTTTTTCAAATTATCGAGTTCATCTTCGCTTATGATCTTTTTCCTTTTAACAAGCAGTGCTAACATTTGATCGGGACAATCCAAAAGTAGATATTGCGGGACTTTTTTCTTTTCACCGTCGGGACGTTCGACCTTTTCATAGTCGATCGTCCATGAATCTTTGATTTTTAATCCTCTCCCCGCCGTACGCATAATTAGATCGGGCACAGTAATCTCTTTTTTGTTCTCCAAATCCGACAACAAAAGATTGAATAATTCCGTGTCAGTTCTATACATTTTCACGGTATTTTCCGGGCTCGTAGGTCTTGGAAAATCAAACGGGTTGTATTTTCGTTCCCTCCACTTTTGTTTCTCAATCGCTTCTTTTTCTTTTTGAACTTGCTTCTCTTGCTCTTTCTTTATTTTTTCTTGCTCTTTTCTGATTTTTTCTTCTTCTATTTGGGCAGCAGTCTTCTCTTCTTTCTTTTTCTTAGTCATAATATATTGTCTTTGATAAATCCATTCTCCCAAAGTACCGTTTGTCCTTGGAGAATCGCTTTTTACCCAATTCTGCATTCTTTCCAAGCTTGCCGCCGCTTCTTCTTTTGAAACTGCTCTCATCCAAGCAAAATCTTTTTGCTCTTCACTTACCCGCAATATTGTCGGATCTTTCAAAAAGTTTTCTATGCTTCCGCACAACATCACTATTTTTTTGCGGTAACCGGATTCAGTAATACATTTTCAAGTTTAGTTACCCACCTCAGGTTTTCGGGGCGGTTGTTTCTGCGATTTGTGTCAATGTGATCAACAACGTGTTGAGTAGTAGGAGCCGCACCGTTAAACGCAGTCGCAACAATTCTGTGAACGGGTTCTCCGGCAATAAAAGCATATCCATTTTTTTCATCATATTTGCCAAAAGTCCATTTGCCGTCCGTCGGTCGCGGCCTTTTTCCAGCTTTTGGATGACGATATACTGCTCCGTTATCTCGTACAGAATACGTCTCGTCTTTATACTGGCAAGTCAATTCTTTTTCATATTCATTCAATAATTCAGATATATCCATTTTTGCCTCTCAATCGTAATATAATAATGTTTTTCCAAAAAATCATTTCTTCCCAAAAAACTCTTCTCTTCCCGACACACGGTATTCTTCCTTATACGCCTCGGGGTTTTTCAGCGAGTAGCCGATGTGGTACTCCTCGGCGGGGCAGAAGAAGGCGAAGCGTTCCACCGAAACCATCGGCTTCATCCCGCTTTCCTTTTCGAGTGCGTCAAGCGCCGCGCGGGTGATCTCCTCCTCACGGTCGTCGTTGCAGTAAACGGCGCAGGTGTAGGAACGTCCTCTGTCTATGAACTGCCCTTCCCCGTCGTTCGGGTCAATACTGCAAAGGTAAACTCCGAGCAGGGTCTCGAACGAGGTCTTTTTCTCGTCGTATTCGATCTCCACCGTCTCGCGGTGTCCCGTTCTCTGCGCCTTCACATCCTCGTATTTCGGGTTTCTCTCCCCGCCGCCGGAATATCCGCTCACGGCTTTTATCACGCCCTCGGCGTCCCTCAGCGCGCTTTCCATACACCAGAAGCACCCACCCGCAAAATACGCTTTTTTCATTTTTTATTTGCTCCGTCCGTAAATATCTTTCGGTTTAATTCATTATAAAAAACAGTTTTGACATTGTCCAGTCAAACAATGATACAATTTTCTTGCTGAGCAAAGGTATTCTCAAAAGGTTTGCCAACTTGCTTCTGACGAACTCGACAGCCAATCCGGCAAGGAATATGCAAAGTGAGAACGCAAACACGAGAACCACGCCGATATACAGCGGCTCATCTGCGACAAACGAAAATCTTCCGCCGAGAACCTTGCCCCAAATCACCTGATTCAGCTGAAACAGGTAGATACCGAATGCCAAAGGAGATACTGATTTTATCACTGTGCCTTTTATCTTTATTCTCGAAAACAAGATGACCATAATCATCCCGCACAGCAGAATTGTCGGCGAAGTATAAGAAATCAACCGTCCCGTGCCGAGATACATTTTCACAGCCCAACTGACTATTACACATAAAAGCCAGCTTATTATTAAAAACAAATTGCTTTTTTTCTCAAAAAGTTTTATCCTTTTTGCAAGGACTCCGATACAGTAAAGAGCGATAAGCCAAAGAGCGGAATAACCGCTGTTCGTTTTGAACGGTCCGTTCAATGTTTCCATTAAGGAAAACAGGACCGCAAAAATAATCAGAGCCTTTTTCGCCATAACCTCATCAACGCTGAACAGGAACCTGTTGAGCACGGGAATTGCAAAATAAAGGCAGAAAAACGCCGTAAAATACCAGAACTTACCCGCCGTTACGGGCAGAATGCATTTGATAATGTCTATAACCGACAGTCTGTCGGACAGGCCGAACAAAGTCATGACGACTGTTACGACCAACGAATAAAAAACGACCTGAAACCACATCTCAACAAGCCGTTCATATTTTCTCGGCTTATCGACTGCCACATATCCGCTTATCAAAGCAAATCCGTCAACGGCGCAGTATGCCATTGCTTCTAAAAACCAATATATTTTATAGTTGACAGAGCCTTGAACGCTTGCGTTCAGTACCCCCCCCCCCGGCCCAGTGTATGGAGTACACAAACCATAAACATCAGCACCAGTCTCAATAATTCAATTCCATAATTCCGCTCTTTTACCATGTTGTCTGATTTCTCTCCTTATATTATAAGTTTTCATTTTTTGTTTAATAATATCACAAACTCATTTCAATGTCAATATATTTTTACATTTTGCCGAGGAGGATCTCTTTTTCCTCCGTTTTTTTCAAGTATTATCTTGATTTTTCTTTCCTTTTTGATATAATATGAGTACGGAGAAACGGTTATGGACGAAATGAACTGCCTTAGTGGCGTAAAACTGATAAAGACCGACGGCGGGCTTGCGCTCACCGATGGAAAAATTGAGATAAAGTGCGACTTTTCGGCGCTTTCAAGGCGATTGAAGCCGAACAACCTCGGCGGCGAGCTAGTTGTGAGAGCGGCGAAGATAAAAAACTCCGCCGAAGGGCTGACGGTCATCGACGCAACGGCGGGAATGGGCGAGGACTCTTTTCTTCTTGCCGCCGCGGGCTTCAGAGTCATCCTTTTCGAGCGTGACGGGGTGATCTCCTCCCTGCTTTCCGACGGACTTGAACGGGCGAAGGCGGACCACGGAATATCGGAGATCGCCTCACGGATGGAGCTCCGTGCCGAGGATAGCATCGCCGCCCTTCCCTCCCTCGTAGGTGTCGCCGACGTCATCTTTCTCGACCCGATGTTTCCCGAACGGACGAAGAGTGCCGAGGTCAAGAAGAAGTTTCAGCTCATCCACGGCCTCGAAAAACCCTGCGCCGACGAGGAGGAACTATTCGACGCCGCCCTGTCTGCCCTCCCGCAGAAGATCATCGTCAAACGTCCGCTGAAAGCCCCGTATCTCGCGGGCAGAAAGCCGGGATATTCGATAAGCGGCAAGGCGATAAGGTACGACTGTTACGTCCTTCCGAAAAAATAATCACAAAATGCCCATAAAGGGTTGACTATTTTCCCTCATTGTACTATAATGGGAGAAGCAAAAAAACGTAATGCCTGCCCGTCGGGCGGCATCTTACCATGGAGGTAATGAATATGTTAAAAAACGAGCATGAAGTATATGCCGAACTGTGGAAACACAGCCGCGGCGTTCATCCCCGTCTTCTTTTCACCGAAGACAGACTTGCGGCAATGAAAAACGCCTACGCCACCGATCCCGTAGCGCAGAAGATCTACGGAACGGTCATCGCAAAGGCAGACGCCGCTCTCGACAAGCGTCTCGGTCAGTTCCGTATCTACGACGGTCTCCGCGCCGCAGAGCACAACACCATCCACAACTATCTCCTCGACCTAGCCTTCGCTTACTATCTCACCGGTGAGAAGAAGTACGCCGACAGAGCGGTCGCAGAGCTTGTCAACGTCTCCGAGTGGCCCGACTGGAACGCCGAGCACCACTATCTCGACGTCGGCTGGACGGCAATGTTCATGGGCTTCGGCTACGACTGGTTCTACCACGAGATGACCGAGGAGCAGAGAGCAAAATGCCGCAAGACCATCGTCAACAACTCCTTCCATCACGCATTCGAGTGCGATTTCTATCAGACGCGCAGACAGACCGGCTACAACTGGTACAACGACACTCCCGGCGACAACTGGAAGTTCATCTGCGGAGGCGGTATCGCCACCGCCGCTATGGCGATGTTCGACGAAGGCGACGTAGCCGCAGAGTGCGAGATCGTCTTCACCTACGTTTACAGAGAGATATACAAGTTCATCCGCAACATCTACGAGGGCAGGGACGGCTCCTACATGGAGGGCTCCTCCTACTGGCATTACGGTCAGGAACAGCTCACCCTCTACGCAGCGTTCCTTGAGAGCGCGGTCGGTTCCATTTTCGACCTCTGCGACTGGGAAGGCATCCAAAAGACCGGAAACTTCGCCCTTATGATCTCCAACAACGAGTACAAGTCCTTCCAGTTCGGTGACGGCGGCGTATACACCAACATGAACTGCTCCGACCTGCTCTGGCTCGGACACATCACCGGCGACTACACGCTTTCGGCTATGAGAATCGACGCGATCATAGCGGGCAAGGTAAATCCCGACAGCTATGACGCCGTCCATTACAGAACCGAAGAATACAAGCCGATCAGCGACCTTTCCACCGATTACGTTCAGAAGGACGTTCCCAACGCGACGTTCCGTACCGGATGGGATCACGACGCGGTATTCACGGGCATCCACTTCGGTCACAACCAGGTCTGCCACGGTCATCTCGATATGGGCGACTTCATCGTCGATTACGCCGACACGCGTTTCATCACCGACGTTGAAAAAGAAAACTACAACCTTAAAGGCTGCTATCAGAGCTACCGTGTCCGCGCAGAGGGGCATAACACGGTCGTATTCAACCCGAACGAGCTTCCCGACCAGAAGTGGGCGGGCGAGACCTACATTTCCGCCTGCGCTTCAAACGAGAACGAGGCGTTCGCGGTCGCAGATATGACCTCCGCTTACTACGGTCAGAACGTCCTTCGCGGTCTCAAGCTCATCAAGAAGACAGGAGCCGTTCTCATCCAGGACGACATCAAATGCTCCGCAGAGGACGACCTCTACTGGTACGCACACACCTGCGCCGACATTGAGATCCTGAACGGCGGCAAGACCGCAAAGCTCACCCAGGACGGCAAGACCTTCTGGTGCGAGATCCTCGCTGACGGTGAGTTCGCCGTTGCAGAGGCAAAGTCTCATCCCGGTTCGCCGAAGATCGAAGGTCAGTCCCCCAACGACGGCACACGCAAGCTCGTCATCAATATGAAGGGCAAGGACGCTTACACGATCGCCGTTGCCTTCGCCGCAGACGACGAGAGCGCAAAGAGCGCAAAGGTCACACCCGTGGCTCAGTGGTAATATATAATATGAAAACAGCAGACCGGATCGGTCTGCTGTTTTTTTGATGGGGTTTATCCCGAGCGTCAAGTCCCCTCGTGAGGTATACACTAACTATGAAGTCTGCGCTCGCTTGTCCGCCTTCCTCCGGGAGGTGTGCTACGCGCGGCGGCTGCGGTAGCCTCCCCTGTGTATAGGGGTAGAGATGAGCAAGCTCATCTCGATGACCGCGGAGCGGTGGAAGGGTTGTTCTTGAAGGATGTAACTTTTGCAAAATGTTAGAATAGTCCGAAACAGCCCTTCCGTCATCCTTCGGATGCCACCTCCCCTTACAAGAGATGCTTCGCATCTCGGGGAGGCTAATCCTTATCGTTTCTTTATATATTCTATTCATTGCGATACAGCAAATAAAGTGCCGCGGGCTCCGGCGGCGAGCGACCGCCTTGCGGTCGGGAGATCGTGGAGCGCGAAGCGCGTAGCATCCCTCATCCGGATGGAGGTGGACAGTCGGTGCTTGCTTCAAGTTAGTGCCCCGCATACAAGCGGGAGGAGCAAGCCGAGCGTAAGCGAAGCTCGTGGAGCGCATAGCGCGTAGCTGCCCTCCCCTACGACGTAGCCGGATAATTTGTGCAGATACCATTGAGCGGTACGTCCGGGGGCCGTACCCTACGGACGGCAGCCATATCATTTCCGCAGAACATTTGCAAGCCGGCGAGCGCAGCTCACCCTACTGGTTCATCACGTGCCGCAGGCACACTTCTCCGGCCTCTCATTTCAGCCCTTGAAAGCAGCAAAAAGCCGCCTTTCGGCGGCTTTTGCGTTTGTTCCGATACGATCAATACCCGAGGTCTTCTTCGACAAGGACGACCTCGTATCCGCACCCGCCGGGGGCTCTCCAAAGCACGGAGAGCGACTTGCATATCCTCGACGGCGAGGAGCAGTCGTAACATTTGTCCCCGTTTACTGCGCAGGGCGTCTTCACTCCGAGGCGCTTCGCGTTGAGCGGTGCGGCGACGTTGCGCGCGCGGAATATCGCCGCCTCGAGATCGGGGGCGATCTTGTTCTGCCCCGCGACGAGATAGACCTTTTCGTGCCCGTAGGTCACCGACGCGACGCGGTTGCCCGTACCGTCGATGTTGACTATCTCACCGTTCTCCGAAATCCCGTTGACCGATGAGATATAGACCCCGGCGTTCTTCGCCTTTTCGCGTTCGTCCCCGTCCTTCGGCCTCCAATGCCAGAAGACCTCGTTGTGCTTTGAAAGAACGTCGTAAAGCCCGAGCTGTTCCACGGTGACCGAGCCGCCGATACCGACGGTCTGACCGTCGATCTCGCCGTCGAGGTAGTCCCTCGCCTCTGCGGAGGAAGCAAAGACCTTCACCGAATAGCCGTTCTTTTCAAGCGACGCCTTTATCTTCGTGAAGTCCATCATCACGCCTTCGGTGCGATCCTCGAAGCCGAAACGATGTCTCCGTAGAAGTTCTGCCATTTGAGGGGTCCGGTGACGCCGTTGTAAGGCAGGCGTTCCTTTTCAAGCTCCTCGATGCTGTCGAGCTTGCCGTCAAGGTACGCCTTGACCTGTATCTCGGCGCTTCTTATTCTCGATTCGAGCGAGCCGTATCTCATATCCATGATGTCCCAGCCGGTCGGCTTGTAGATCTCAAACCACGCCTCGCGGTGTGCTTCGTGGAGGGCAAGAACGCGGTTATAGAGCTCCGGAAGCTCCTCGCAGGCGATCTTTTTCAGCGTCTCTTTGTCTCCGCCGAGGTAGGCCTTTCTCAGTCTCAGACCCATTTCGCTCTTGAGGGCGAGGACGTTTGCCACGTTGTAGTTGATACCGAAGAGGCCGTTGAACTCGCCGTTGCGTCTGTCGGAGCCCTCGAGCTTCTTCGTCAGCTCCTCGTAGTGTCTGTCCATTTCAAGCCCCTCGAGGTTCTTGTCGTAAAGACCTGTGAGGATGTCCTGCCACATGGCGAACTTCGTCGTGTTGATCGAGTAGTTGGGGGTGTATTGGAGGGCGTAGGGCGATCTGTCGAGAGCGTCCATAAGCTCGAAGTCGGCGGCGTTTCCGCCCGTGCAGAACTTTAACCTGCTCTCAAACGCCTTCTGATCGAAGGTCTCGTTGTATCCGCATTCCGCATAGACCTGCGCTCCGACGAGGTTGACGTTCTGAAGCGCCTCGGTGCCGTTGTCGCCCCAGGTGGTCATGAAGACTTCCTTCAGCCCGTGCTTTCTGCAAAGCTCAAGCGCATCCACGGAGTGCTTTATCGTGTGGAAATAGGAGAGGCCGTAGCCGAGCCATGCCCAGCATCCGCCGGCAAAGACCGTCCTCTCGCAAAGGTCGAGGTTGATGTCGAGAAGTTCCTCGTGCTCCTTCGACAGATAGCTGTAATCCCAGAAGATGAGACTCATATTCTTCGGGATGAGGTCCTTCGTCGATTGAGGAGCGTAGCAGTTCGGCTCGTGATAGCTTCCGTTTCCGAAGGTATGGAAGTACATATCCGACCACATCATCGGTTTGAGGCCGTGTCTGTCGAGGATCTCGGAGACCTTTGCAAGGTGTTCCTTCATGATCTCTCCGGTGGTCTTGTAGCCGTATTTTCTCAGGTACTGGCCGGAGCCGAGCTTGAACGCCTCGTCCATACAGACGTTTATGCGCTTCGTGCGGAAGGGCTTGACCGCGGAGGTGATGAGGTCCTCGATGAACTTGTACGTCTTGGGTTCACCGACGAGCAGGCATTCCTCATAGTCGCGGATCCCGCTGTAAACGTTCCATCTGAGCGCGTCGGGAAGGTGCGCGAGGATCTGTATGCAGGGGATCATCTCAATGCCGAGATCGTATGCGTAGTCGTCAAGCTCTTTCAGTTCGCTCTGCTTGTAGATCGGTCTCATATAGCCGAAATAGGGCTGACCGTCAACCTCGTAGTTGTCCTCGAGGTAGAACATGAGCGTGTTGAGACCCATGAGCGCCATTTTTCTGATGACGGACTTCGATGCCTTCTGATTGAACGCCGCGTTGCCCTGGCTGAGGTCGAACATAACGCCGTTCATCGTGAAGGAGGGGTGCTCGACTATGTCAAACGCCTTTTCTCCCTCTTCGATATGCTGCAAAGCAAGTCCGAAGGCACGGAAGAACTGGCACTTTTCGCAGTACCGGACGGTGATCTTTTTGCCGTCGAGGGTGACGCGGAGGGTGGGCTCGCCGCATTTTACCCCTTCGAGGACGTATCCGCCCTCTCCGAGCTCGACGTTCTTTTCCTCTGCAAGATATTCGACACCTTTTTTCAGCTCTTCGGCGATTTTGAGTTCAATTTTCATCTTTTGTCTCCTTAAAACGATATTTCTTTCTTCTGCTCGGCGGAAGCATAGAGACAGTCAAGGAGCTTTGCGCTCTCGAGGATGTTCTCGATATGCTCTCTCGTATGCTCTCCGGTCAGAGTTGCTTCGAGGAACGCCCTGTCCTCTCTGCCGTACATATTGGGTATCTCGTGGTCGGATTTGATCTCCACGTACTCGCCGTTCTCGATCTTATAGAGCGTGAACTGACTGCAATAGGACATTCTGATACCCGCCTTGTCGCCGAGGAAATCGACGAACATCTCCGCCTTGTTGATATTCTGTGCCCACGCGCCGTTGAAGGAAACCGACGCCTTGTCGGTGCGGATGTAGCCGCTGATAAGGTCTTCGACGTCGTTTGTGCCGTCGGGGATCGGGGGGCCTGCCCACATATCCTTATAGACGTAGTCGCTGATGTTCTTCGCCATCTCGCTGTACGCGTCGCAGGTGACGGTCTTCAGCTTTGCGCCGCCGAGGATGAAGAGGATGAGGTCGAGGAAGTGGATACCCCAGTCGATGAGGACACCGCCGCCCGACTGCGCCTTAGTCGTGAAGGGACCGCCGAGACCGGGGATGGAGCGGTACTGTCTGAACGAGCAGTAAACGTGATAGATGTTTCCGAGCTCGCCCTTGCGGTTCATCTCCTCGATGATCTCGACCGTCTTATGGTAACGGTTGCATACACCGATGTTGAGCAGTTTTCCCTGCTTCTCCGCCTCAGCCGCCATCTCACAGGAGAGGGCGTAGTTGACGGTGATCGGCTTCTCACAAAAAACGTGTTTTCCTGCACGCAGAGCGTCCATCGTGACGGTATAGTGAGCGTAGTTGGGGGTGAGGACGAAGACGGCCGTCACCTCGGGATCGTCAAGAGCGATCTTATAGTCAAGTATCGCCTGCTCCGCGCCGTATTTTTCCTTTGCGCTCTCCGCCTTTTCGGCGATGAGGTCGCAGACGTATTTGATCCTTACGTCCTCCATTCCCGCAAGCTGAGGCAGGTGGGCGGAGTTTGCTATTCTTCCGCAGCCGATGACTGCGACGGTAAATCTCTTGTCTGACATATTGTTATTCCTTTCAGCATTCTTTGAAAATATATTCACCGCTGAGGAGAGGAAGAACGGTCTTTCCTCCGCAGTGGGTATTGAGGTCGGCTCTTATCTCGCCGTACATTCCCTCGGGTACCGAGATACTGCATACGACGGTGCGGCCCTTTCTCTCCCATTTCACGTCGATCCTGCCCTTCGGGCAAATATGGAACGCCTCGGCGTGAGTGAGCGAACGGGCGAACTTCGGCGCAATTACCGCTTTGTTAATATCGTTACCGTCGGGGTTGTACCTGATACCGCCGAGCTCGGAGATCATCCACGCGCTGATATCGCCCATAAAGTGGTGACAGAGCGAGTTTGCCGCGACCTCCGCCTTGCCGAGCGCGTCGAAGCCGTTGAAGTCCTCGCAGAGTGCCGTCTCGCCTCTTGCCACCCACTCGCCGTAGGAGGGAGCGGCGGGATCGGTGACGATCCGAAGCGCGTAATCGGTATATCCGAAGTCGGAAAGCACACGGAACAGCACGCGCAGGCCGAGCACTCCGGTGTCGAGGTGGTCGTTCTCTTCCCTCAGACGGTCGAGCAGGACGGTGAACGCCCTGTTCTTTTCCTCCTCGGTAAACACGCCGTAGTAAAGTCCCATCGCCTGCGAGCTCTGACAGCCCCTCCACGGGTCGTCCTCAAAACAGCTTATCGCCGTACATCTCTCGTGGTCGATGAGGTTGTCCCTCACCGCCTTCATGAGCCCGTCGGCGACGCTCTGACAGTAGTCGGCGTCGGCGTCTCTGCCGCATTCCCTCATAAGGAACGCCGCGGTGCGGCATATATCCATAGAGAGGACGCTGTCGGTGAAGACGAGAGGCACTCTCACGCCTTTGGGCGCTACCCAGTCGCCGAGGCCGATCGCGATAAGCCCCTTTTCGTCCGTCCGGGTCGAAAGATATTTCACGTATTTGAGGAGGTAAGGAAGGGTATTTTCGACGATCTCCTTTTTCCCTCTGTATCTGTAAATGACGTAGGGGAGCTCGGTGAGCACCTTGTCCCAGGCGGGGCCGTTGCCCCAGTTGAAGCCCCATCCGCCGGTCGGGACGATACCCGGGATCGCTCCCTTTTCGTCCATTGAGGCGCATATATGCTTCATCCACTCGGTGTAGTTGTTGTCGGTCTCAAAAAGGATCGTCATCTGCTCCGCAGAGAAGTTGGCGTCGCCCGTCCAGCCGTTTTTCTCCCTGTGAGGGCAGTCGGTCGGGAAGTGCCAGAAGTTTGCGAGATCGGCAACCTCCGTCATCCTCTGAAGTCTGTTAAGTACCTCGTCGGAGCAGGAGAAACCGCCTCTTACCGGCAGTGACGTATTCATCACCTTGTAGGTGAGGAGGTCCTCCCTTATCTGTTCCGGCTCAAGGCCGCAGACGAGGACGTATCTGAAACCGTGATAGGTGAACGACGGCTCCCAGGTCTCGCCCTTTTCTCCCTTGCAGATATAGGTGTCCTTCTGGACGTAGAGCGGCATATCTCTGTATTCGTCGCGGGGGAAGCTGATATTGTCGAGCTGAAGCTCGCCGTTTATACAGCAGTCGCCGAAATACATCTCAATTTTCTGTCCCTTTTTGCCGTCGATCTTCAGACGGGGTATTCCCGCAGTGCTGAGGCCGAAGTCGTAAAGGATGCCCGTGAACGGCTCCTTCGCCAGCTTCATTTTCACCGTCTTTTCGCCGATGATGACGGGTTTTCTTTCCTCCGTAACGACGATCGGGTTTGCAGCGCAGACCTGCTTCTTTCCCTTCGGGGAGGGGACGGCGACCGATGGCTTCCATCCGCTGTCGTCAAAACCCACGGTATTCCAACCCGTGACCTCGGCGTTTGCGTCGTAATATTCACCGTAACGGAGATCGTCGCAGAGAAGCGGCGACGGGAAGGTCTTTACGCTTTCGTCGGCTTCGATCCTCGACGTTTTGCCGTCCTTCCCGGTGATCTCAAGGCAGAAGGCGAGCTTCGGCGCAGAGCGGAAGGCGGCCTTTTCAAAGTCCCAGACGTAACCGCCGAAGGCGTTCTGCATACCGTTGCCGAGCGTGAAGGCGAGGACGTGCCTGCCCTCCGTCAGTCTGTCGGTGAGGTCGTAAACGTCGTAATCGACGATGTCGTCGGAGTTTGAAATATAGGGCGACAGAAAGCCCCTCGTCAGCTCCTCGCCGTCGAGGAAGAAGCGGTAAAAGCCGAGCCCGCAGACCGACATTTCCGCCTTTTCGGCGTTTCCGTCAATTATTACGTTTTTTCTGAAATAAGGTGCGGGGACGAACACGTCGTACTCGCACATTTTCTCCGATGCGGAGATGAATCTGTCAGACAGATACATGGCGTGTCCTCCGTTAAAGGTTGTTTCCGATATAATTTATCAGCGTCTCGCAGTCGCCGATCTTCGCGGCAAACGAGGTGACGATACGCTCCACTCTCGTGTCTCCGTTGTCGGTCCAGAGTTCAAGCCCGAACTCCTTTTCGAGCTTCAGCCCAAGAGGAGCGGGGACGGAGATGAATATCTGATTCGTCTTTGCGCCGCCGCCGGTCTCGACACCGAGCTTTTCAAGCCCCTCGCGGATGAAAGCCGCCGTCGCGTTGCTGTTTTCGGCAAGTTTGAAATACAGCCCGTCGGTAAAGAGCGCCTCAAACTGTATTCCTACCGCAAAGCCCTTGGCGAGCATTGCGCCTCTGTTCTTTATATGGTATCTGAACTCCTTTGAGAGCGACGGATCCTTTACGACGATCGCCTCGCCGTACATCGCGCCGTTCTTGGTGCCTCCGACGTAGAAGACGTCGCAGTTTGCGGCAAAGTCGGCGGGGGTCATATCGTTTTCGGGGGAGGTGAGCGCAACGCCGAGGCGCGCGCCGTCGATGAAGAGCAGGAGACCGAGCTTTTCGCAGGTCTTCTTTATCGCCTCGAGCTCCGCCTTCTTATAGACCGTTCCGGTCTCGGTGGAATCCGAGATATAGACCATTTTCGGCTTGACCATGTGCTCGTCGGTGTGGAGGCGGTATATCCTCTCGATCTCTTCGGGCAGGAGCTTGCCGTCCTTTCCGGGCGAGGTGAGCACCTTGTGGCCGCTTCCCTCCACCGCTCCGGTCTCGTGGACGTTTATGTGTCCCGTACCGCAGCATATCACCGCCTCGTAGGGGCGCATGAGGAAGGAGAGCGTGACCGCGTTCGCCTGCGTTCCTCCCGCAAGGAAGAACACCTCCGCCCCGCTGTCCGAAAGCCCGAAGGCGTCGAGGATCTTTTCCGCGGCGGCAGCCGAATGGACGTCGAGGCCGTAGCCGATATTCTGTTCTCCGAGGCAGTTTTTCAGCTTTTCAAGCACTTCGGGAGCGCATATCTCGCTGTAATCGTTTCTGAACATTTATTCTCCTTTTTCGGGCTTGTCACCCGCAATATAATCGGCAAGCTTGTTGACGAGCTTGTTTATACCGCAGTATCTGAAGATCGCATATCTGATCATCGAGGCGGCGTCGAATACGATAAAGAGCACGAGCGCGGTGATGAGGACCTTGACCATAAGCATTCCGGGCGTCTCGTAAGCGTACCCCTTGTATCTGTATCTCATAAAATACTGCCACATTATCGGGCCGACGTGGAAGAGGTACACTCCGAAGGAGCATTTGCCCATGAGGGTGATCACCTTTTTGCCGACGTTCGTCCTCAGCTTTACGTTTGAGAAGAAGATGAGGAGGCAGACCGCCATTATCACCATAAACGGCGAGGTGTACTGAACGTACCTCCCGAGAATGCTGTAATTGATGTCGTCTGACGTGATTATTCCGGCGTCGAGAAGGTCGGTCTGATGGATCTTCATAGCCCAGGCGAAGCCCCACGACAGCAGGAAAACGGGGATGGTCACGTACCACTTCGCCCATTTCGGCGCGCCGTGGATACGGAAGTAAGCTCCGAAAACGTAGAGGACGATCAGCCACATCGCCGAATATCCGCTCGAAAGCACGAAGTTGTCGGCACCGTTTATGACGTGAGTGACCGAGGTCGTGATGAAAAGGAAGGCGAGGATCGTCTGATGCTGTGTCTTCGACAGCTTTTCAAGTCCTCTGTTGAGCAGGGGGATGAAGGGGAAGAGGAGGGTGTAGGCGTTGAAGTACCAGAACACCTTGTAGGTGACGGGCATCAGCCCCTCCCATACGTCCCCCTCGGTGATCTTCACCGACGGGAAGAAGAACTTTGACACGAGGAGCGGAACGACCAGCCAGAAGACCACCTCAAGCCACAGCAGGACGTAACGGCGGAGCTTCAGCTCCTTGTCCTTGTTGACGTAGCCGGAGATGAGCGCGTAGCAGTTGACGGAGCAGTAGCCGAGCGTCTCGAGGAACCACGCCGCGCGGTACTGCGCTATCCTTGCCCCGCCCGTGTAGGCGATGACGCCTCCCTGCCCGAGAACGTGCAGGACGAGGATGAGGAACATCGACACACAGCGGAAAAGCTCTATACCCGCGTTTCTCTCCTTCTTCGGAGCGTCAAGAACGGGTGTGTCTGCCATATCAGCCCTCCGCCTCGACCTTTTTGAGGAAGTCGGCGGCAAGAGCGATGTCGGCGGCGGGGTTGTCGCCGCATTCCCTCTCTATCGTGAGGAAACCGCGGTAGCCGATCTCGTCGAGAGCCCTGAGGTAAGCGGGGAAATCGACCGATCCGGTGCCGAGAGGCACTTCCTCAAAGAAGGAAATGTTCTTCATATCCTCCGGCATGGGGGTGACGCCGTAGATCTGCTCGGGGTCGCCCTTGACGAGCATATTGCCGTCCTTGGCGTGGGTGTGAACGATGTATTTTTTGAGGTTGCGGACGGCGTTGACGGCGTTCTCGCCGACTACCATGGCGAGGTTTGCGGGGTCGAGGTTTACGCCTACGCCCGTCGAGCCGAGACCGTCGAGGAAGGAGCAGAGAGTTGCCGAAAGCTCGGGGCCCGTCTCTATCGCGAAATGCGCTCCTACGCTGTCGGCGTATTCGGCGAGCTGAGAGCAGGCGTCCTGCATGACGGCGTAGCGGGGGTTGCTTTTATCCGACGGGACGACGCCGATATGCGTCGTGACTACGTTAGTGCCGAGCTCAAGCGCAAGATCGACTATGCGCTTGCTCTTTTCCACGAGGGCGGGATTGAGGTCGGCGTGACCGAAGCCGTGGCCGAGGTCACCACAGAGAGCCGAGAAAACGAGGCCGTTTGACGTCATCATGTCTTTGAGCTCTTTTATCTTGGCGGGCGTCATATTTTCGGGTGCGTGCTCACCTTTCGTGGCGTACATCTGAATACCGCTGACGCCTATCTCCGACGCTTTTTTAAGCGCCTCGGCGGTGGGAAGCTTAAATGATTCGAGCATTGCTCCTATGGGAAACTGATACATAACGTGATCTCCTTTATTATACGTTTATTATTTAATGATATTATACCACAAAACGGTATAATATGTAAAGGGACAAAGCGCAAATTGTGAAATATCCGGCTGACGCCGGATGTGAAATGTGATTATTATCGTCGGAAAGCTATTGACTTTTTCCCCGTCTTCATTTATAATCATAACTGATAATAACCGTAAAGGAGAATAAGTTATGACAGAAATCAAGCTGGGCAAAAAACTCGGGAACATCAAGCCGATGCACGGGGTCGGTCAGCCCCCGTTTGTAGGGATCAACTTCTCATACGTCAAATATCTGAAGGACGCGGGCATTCCCTTCTCCCGTCTCCACGACGTCGGAGGATGGTACGGCGCAAATATGTACGTCGATATCCCCAACCTCTTCCGCGATTTTTCCGCCGATCCGTCCGATCCCGAAAGCTACGACTTCGCCTTCACCGACATTCTGATGAAAGCGCTTGACGACAACGGCGTCGAGCCATTCTTCCGCCTCGGCGTAACGATAGAGAACAACGTCGAGATCAGACAGTACCGCCTCGATCCTCCCGCCGATCCCCTCAAATGGGCAAAGATCTGCGAGGGCGTCATCCGCCATTACACGCAGGGGTGGGCAAACGGTTTCTTCTACAAGATAAGATACTGGGAGATATGGAACGAGCCGGACAACGCCCCCGACATGATGAAAAACCCGATGTGGCGCGGCACTCCGGAGCAGTATTACGAGCTTTACGACGTTTCCGCCAGATATCTGAAAGAGAAGTTCCCCGAGCTGAAAATCGGCGGCTACGCCTCCTGCGGATTCTATTCGATCATTGAAAGTGCCGACAGAAGCGAGGAAACGAAGCGCAGATTCGATTACTTCCTCGACTTCTTCAACGGCTTCCTCGACTACATAAAGAAGACGGGCGCGCCGCTCGACTTCTTCTCCTGGCACAGCTACGACAACATCGACAACACGAAGGCGTATGCCGGCTACTGCCGCCGCCGTCTCGACGAGGCGGGATACACGGAGACCGAGACCTTCTGCAACGAATGGAACCACAACGAGGCGGCATGGAGAGGCACGGTCTCACACGCCGCGTACATAGAGGGAATGATGCTCGCAATGCAGGACTGCCCGCTTGACGGCGCGATGTTCTACGACGCAAGGATAGGCACGAGCATTTACGGCTCGCTTTTCAGCCCGCTCACCTTCAAGCCCTTCCCCGCTTATTACGCCTTCACATTCTACAACGAGCTTTACAAAAGAGGCACGCAGGTCGAGATAACCTCGCCCGTACAGGACGGAGTTTACGCCGTCGCCGCCGAGGACGAAGACAGCGTCGCCGTCGTCCTCTCCAATATGACGCCCGAGACGATCACCGTCAAGGCCGACATCATCCCCGAAAAGGTGCTCACCCTCTCCCCGAACGGCGAGCCGACGAGGGTATGGTATTCCGGCGGACACACCTTTGCGGGGCTTGCGTTTGAAAGCACGTCAATGTCCGTCGATCCGCAGAACATCCTGCTCATTGTAGGAAGGAGGGCGAAATAACACAAAAAAAGCATGAAAAAGATCGAAAAACTGTTATTTGATCTGAGAGACGAAGAATATGCCGCGTTTCAGGCAAAGCTGACTCCCACCGTTGACAGAGAGCTGTTCATCGGCGTCAGAGTGCCGGAGGTCAGAAAACTCGCAAAAGCGCTTAAGGACGATCCCTTATCGTCCGACTTTCTCCGCGAGCTTCCCCACAGATACTACGACGAGAATATGCTCCACGCGCTGCTGATATCCGAGATCAGGGATTACGGAAAGGCGGTCGAAGAGACCGACCGTTTTCTCCCATACGTTGACAACTGGGCGGTGTGCGACATTATGTCGCCCAAGGTCTTCAAAAAGCATAAAGCACAGCTTCTCGAAAAGATCCGCGGGTGGACGGAGTCGGGCGAGACCTACACGGTCAGATTCGGCATCGAAATGTTGATGAGCCATTATCTTGACGGGGATTTCAGACCCGAATATCTCGAAATACCCGCCCGCCTGCGCTCGGATGAATATTACGTCAATATGATGATCGCGTGGTTCTTCGCCACCGCGCTCACCAAGCAGTGGGGCGCCGCGATACCTTATCTTGAGGGGAGACGGCTTGACGAAAAGGTGATGAAAATGACCGTCCGCAAAGCGAGGGAAAGCTACCGGATCACCGAGGAGCAGAAGGCGTATCTGAATACGCTGTGACACGGCTGAACTCCAAAATCAAAACAAAAAAATCATCCGCCGAGAGATTTTCTCCCGGCGGATTTCGTTTTTTTGTCAAGCAAATCCCTTTTTGCAGGGTCTGCCCTCTTTTGCGCGGTGATTGAAATACAGCTCCTCCGTCGCGAGCGCCATTTTCGTGACGGCGAACTCGCAGTCGTGAGGGTATATATACCACGTATCCTCAAGGGTATTGAGATCGACACAGTCGCCGTGTTTTCCGAGATATTCGTACTCGATATGGCAGGAATAGAGCGACGGAACGGGCTTTATCATCTCAAACGGGTCGCCGTCAACGTCGGTGCCCTTGACCGTAAAACCGTTCATATCGTGTATCATCGTTCCCTCTCCGAGGCGGATGAACTTCTTTGCGTTGGGGAGCGTATCGACCGTGACGGGCATTTCTCCCGTCGAATACCTTCCCTCCTCGATCTCCCTCCTTACGTTGGCTCTTTCCCACTCGTACCAGTCGGGAATGTGAGAAAACTCGGTGTTCCCGTCCTTCGCTTCAAGCTCGCCGAGCTCCGTCATCCTCCAGCGCTTCCCGCACTCCGTGCAGAATATCTCGTCGCCCGCGGAGGACATCTTATATTCTTTCCCGCAGGCGGGGCACTGATAAAGTACCTTGTGGAGCCCTTCGGCGCGCTTAGGATAGGGTGTCTTTATGCCCCTTTCCTTCTGCCACGCGAAGTCGTCGTAGGTGAACTTTTCAAGCAGTTTGTCGTTTATCTCGTCGGCGGTCACGTCCTTCAGCTCGTCCGCCGTATAGAGGAGCGTCATCTCCGCCTCGGTGGGCTTCACTCCTCTGCTGTGAAGATTCCAGAACGGCGAATTGACGTGATGGCCGTGGCATATAAAGGTGACGACCGGGACCTTCAGCATTTTGCAGAGCTGACCGAGCGACTCGGGCAGTACCGCCGTCGTCCCACAGAGGGAATATCTCGCCTCGGGGTAAATGATGAGGACGTTGCCGTTCTTCACCGACCTCTGAAGCTGTCTGACGAGCAGAACGTCGTTGGTGAACTTTCTTTTGCAGATACATCCGACGTCGCGGAGGAGCTTTTCCCTCCCGATGAAGCCGTCTATCGCGACCACGTAGTTGGCGCGCTGAGGGAAGATCGCCTTCGTCGCGACCTTGAAGTCGAGGAAGGCGTTGTGGTTGCAGAGCATGAGGTACGGAGGTTTCAAGCCATCAACGCCCGTCTTCGTTATCTTCGCTCCGTGCCTGTTGGCGTCCGGCACGCCGAGAAGATAGGTGAGCGGTCTCAGATACCATTTCGTGTTGCGCGGATGTATGCGCATATCAAACCGTTTGAACTCTTTTTTCATATATTTTTCCCTTTTCGGTTTATTCGGAATATTTATATCATATTACCCCGATATTTGTCAATATATAAAGCGATATTTGTTGACTTGACGGAGCAAAAATGCTATAATTTATTAAAAGATTTACTGTGAGGAAATATTATGGATTACAAGCTGATCACCGAACAGCTCTCCGCCCTTTCGGAAGGGGTGACGAGCCGAGTGACCGTTCTCTCCAACGCGTCGGCGCTCCTTTACCATTCGCTCGGCCGGCTCAACTGGTGCGGGTTCTACCTTTTTGACGGGAAAGACCTTATCCTCGGCCCTTTTCAGGGCAGGACCGCCTGCGTGAAGATACCCCTCGGGCGCGGAGTATGCGGAACGGCGGCGGCGACCGGGAAAACGCAGAACGTCCCCGACGTCCATAAGTTTGCAGGTCACATCGCCTGCGACGGCGCATCGAACTCCGAGCTCGTGATCCCCCTTTACGTCGGCGGAGCCCTCTACGGCGTCCTCGACATCGACAGCCCCGAATACTGCCGATTCTCACAAGAGGACGAGGAAGGAATAACCTCCTTTGCCCGTCTCCTCACCGACATCATCGGAAAAACCGAAAAAGAAATTATATGAAAGGCATACAAAATGGACTTTACACCACTTGAAAAACATCTCGAAACCGTCGCCGGATGGGGTGTGCCGGGCACCGGTATCGTCGTCACCCGCGACGGAAAGACCGTCTTTGAAAAGTATTCCGGCTTCCACGACCACGCGATGACGAAGCCCGTCGATGAAAACACCTGCTTCGCCCTCTATTCGATGACGAAGCTCTACACCTCCTGCGCCGCGATGAAGCTCATCGAGGACGGCGTTATCGGCGTTGACGACGAGGTATCAAAGTATCTTCCCGCCTACAAAGATCTGACGGTCGAGACCCCCGACGGGATAAAACCGGTGAAAACGCCTCTCACCGTGCGCCATCTTATGAGTATGCAGGGCGGGCTTGACTATATGCTCGCCTCCCCCGAAATAAATAAAGCCAACGAAGACGGTCACGCCACGACGAGGCAGATCGTCAACGCTCTCGCCTCCCGCACGCTCCATTTCGAGCCGGGAACGCAGTTCCGTTATTCCCTCTGCCACGACGTGCTCGCCGCCGTCATCGAGGAGGCGTCGGGAATGAGGTTTTCCGACTTTATGCAGAAGGAAATATTCGGCAGAGTGGGAGCCGAAAACATGGTATATCACCGCGCTCTTATTCATGCCCAGGGCAATATCTCCGCTCAGTGGGAGTCCGAGGCCACGGAAAACGTCATCACGCCCTGCGAGCCGAGAAA
>JAGHTD010000104.1 GCA_018065475.1 Candidatus Colimorpha enterica | reverse complement strand
ACTCGGCAAAGCCGAACATCACGCCGACAGGCACATCACGTTCCACGCAGTGGAACACATCGTTCGCCGAGTGTCCTTAAGAACACTCGGCGTGACGGGCGGTTTTTTCTGTCAGTTAAGCATATTCTGACCGCCGGTGACGGGGATCGCCTGGCCGGTCTCGTATTCCTGCTCTATGATGTAGAGGATCGCGGCGGCGACGTCTCCGGGACGGCATCCGCGTCCGAGGGGAACCTTGCTCTCGTAGAACCTGAGGACGTCCGCGGTGGTCTTTGCGCCGGGGACCTTGCCTGCGTTGAGGTACTGGACGAGAAGCCCGCGTACGGGATCGGTCCAGAGGGGACCTTCGAGGAAGTTGCCGGGGCAGACTGCGTTGACCTTGATCCCGTAGGGGGCAAGCTCAAGCGCAAAGGACTGTGTGAGTCCGATACCGCCGAACTTGGAGCCGGCGTATGCGAAGTTCTTGTTGGAACCCGCGAGGCCCGACTTCGAGTTGATCTCTATCACGTCGGAGAGACGGGAGGGAGCAAAGCGGCGCTGTATCTTCATTGCCGCGGAAGCGTACTTGACGCAGAGGAAGTATGCGGTGTAGTTGACTGCGGTGACAAGCTCGAAGTTGGACTTGGTCATCTCTTCGAGGGAGCCGGCACGGACGATGCTCGCGTTGTTGATGAACACGTCGATTCCGCCGTAGGTGAGGACGGTGTCTCGGATCATATCGGCGACCGACTGCTCGTCGGAGACGTTTGCTCCGACCGCGAGTGCCTGATCGAACTCGGCGGCGGTGGCTTTCGCGCCCTCGTAGTTCATGTCGGCGATGACGACGTATGCGCCGTTCTTGTTCATCGCTTCGGCAACGCCCTTGCCGAAGCCCTGCGCTCCGCCGGTGACGACGACGACGCGGTTTGCGACGCGTCCGGTCTTGCCTGCGGGGAGGACGGTGTTTTTGTCAAGCTCGCTCGCGTTTCCGAGGGAGACGCTGACCGCGTCATAGTATGCGTTTGCGACCGTCTTTGCTCCGTCAAGAGAATCGGCGACGGTGAACACGCCGATGCCCTCGGCGTAGATGACGGCGGGGACGCCGTTCTTTGCCTTGTATTTTGCGAAATCCTTTTTGATCGCCTCGTCACATTCTGGCTTGGTGATGACGAGGGTCTTTTTGCCGCAGAGCTTCTTGTGGAGGGCGGTGGGACGCTTTACGTCCTTTCCGTTCTCGAAGCATTTGTCGCATTTTACGTAATATACTACGCCGTAGCCGCCGTCGAAGGCGAGCATACGGAGGGCGGGGGCGAGAGCCGCCGCTTTATTCAGCAATTCGTTTGTGAACTCCATTTTGCGCCTCAGATCGCCTTTGCGTGAGCAAGAAGGTACTTTTCTGCCTCAGCGGACCAGAGACCGTTGTTTGCGGCAACGAGCTCTGCGAGCTTGGCGTACATTTCGTTGGCCTTTCCGAGCTCTGCGAGGTCGGAGAGCGCAACGAGGGGCATGTCGATGTGGTTGTAGATCAGCTTCTTGCCGCCGGGGATCTTGTCAAGGTTGATGACGGTGTCGATGACGGCGTTGAGGCCGCCGACGTGGGTGATCATTGCGGCGGGGTTGATGGTGCCCTTGCCCATCATGTCGAGGGACTCGATCATGTCGTCGGTGTTCCCGCCGGAGTTGCCGCAGATGTGGGTGAAGCTGTAATGGACGTTGTAGAAGTTGAACATTGCGGCGAAGTCGGTCTTCGTCGGGCCTGCGAAGAAGTTGAGACAGCCGTCGAATGCGAGGACGGAGTCGCCGAGCTCAACGACGGGCTTTACGGGTGCGAATACGAAGCAATCGTTGTATCCTACGCCGCCGGTGAGGTCCATGAGGTAATCGTGAGCGTTCTCGACCGCGTTGGTGTTGACGTAAACGAGCTTGACGCCGTTCTTCTCCGCCTCTTCGGGAGTGAGGATGGATGCCGCTCTGTCAAGGCGCGCGGTGTCGATGTCGGTGACAACGACGAGAGCGGGCTTTCTGCCACAGTGGATGGCGTAGTCGATCGCGCCGAGACCCATAGGTCCTGCGGATGCCATAAGGATGAGGTTTCCGCCTTCCTTGATGCCCATTTCGTGGGAGTAAACGCCGTTCTTGGTGTGGTAGCAGACGTGGTAGCCGCCTACGATGCAGGACATCGGCTCAGCGAGAGAACCGTAGAAGTATGCGTCGTTGTCGTAGTGGAGGAGGCAGTCGCACTCCATGACCTCGTTGGGGATGACTACGTACTGGGAGTTGCCGCCTATCCATCTGTAAGAATAGCCGGGAGCGTTGAGGGAGCCCTTGTAGTTGAGGGCGGGCTGGATGGCGAACTTGTCGCCTTCCTTATACTTGTCCTGCCACTTCTTTCCTACCTTGAGGATCTTACCGCAGAACTCGTGACCGATGATGGTGGGATTGACCGCACAGTCGTCGGGAACGCGCTTGTGTCTTGCGCCCTGGAGTGCCGCCTTGTGGGTGGACATGCAGACGCTGTCGGAGATGACTTCGGCGAGGATCTCGTCCTCACCCATTTCGGGAAGCTCGAACTCTTCGAGGCGAAGGTCGTTCTCACCGTATATTCTGACTGCTTTTGTTTTCATTTGATACTCCTTTCGGGTCTGAAAATCGACCCTTTTTCATCTTTTTGTGCCGTTTGAAGCTTTTCCTCTTGAAAAAAAGCACATTTTGTGATAATATTATATCACCGAGTCGCAATAAAATCAAGGTTTAATGAGAAGAATATAAAATAAATGCGGAGGAAACGGAATGAGCACGCCGAAAGAACGTATCGAAGAGCTCAGAAAACTGCTCGAATACCATTCGAGAAAATATTACGTGGAAGATTCGC
>JAGHTD010000179.1 GCA_018065475.1 Candidatus Colimorpha enterica | reverse complement strand
CCGTTCCACGTGCCGAAGGCACGCGCTTGCGCTTATCACGTGCGTCAGCACGCATCACTGCGTCGAAGACGCTCATCACTCGGCGGAGCCGAACATCACGTTCCGCTTGCGGGACACATCACTCGGCGAAGCCGATAGCCCCTTTCCCACAACTCATCCATAAAAAATTATAATAAAAAAAGGAAAAAAATGAAAACTCCCGCAGAGAAAAGCGTTATGCTCACAGACGAACAGGTGGCACAGGTAAGCGGAGGGAACACTCTGCTTTCCTATGAAGACGTCACCCATAAGTATTGCAGCGAATTCAGGTCAACAGAGAGTGCCAGACTTGCAGGCGATGAGACGCACTGCAAGTCATGTCAATATTTATTGATCGTCGGCGACAATTATTACTGCACAAAAGACAAAAAGCCGACAATGCAGCCGTGAGAGCGACACGTCAACACTAAACACGTTCAAAAAAGTTCTTTGGCTCTTTCTTTCAGGAAAGAGCGTCAAATATAAATCCATTCAAAAAAGGATCAGAAAATGTCAAAAAGAACCGCAAAAAGAAACAGGATCATATTTTTCACCCTCGTTATCGCGATACTTCTCGTTATCGTGACGCTGATCATCGGTTACACGATGGGACTCAGATACCTGAAACGCGATCTCGGGGACGGTGAATTCATCAAGTTCTTCGGGACCGTTGACGGCAACGGCAAGCCCAACTCCGGCAAGCTCTATTACAGCGACGGAACGAGGGGCGACATCGACAGCAAGAACAGCACCATCACCTTCACGTCGGGTGACGTTTACACCGGCGACATCGTCGATCTCCGCCTCGAAGGACAGGGCAAAATGACCTATTCCAACGGCGAGACCTACGAGGGAAGCTACAAAAACGACCGCCCCGACGGGCAGGGAACCTATAATTTCGTCAACGGCGACAAGTACGTCGGCGGTTTCAAGGACGGCAAAATGCACGGCGAAGGAACCTACACGAAGGCGGACGGCTCGGTCTATGTCGGAGGATTTTTCGAGGGTATGAGAAGCGGCAAGGGCAAATATACCTACGCCGACGGCTCGATCTACGAGGGAACCTACGAAAAGAACGTCAAGCAGGGCGAGGGACGGATGTTCTTTGCCAACGGCGACGTTTACGAGGGCCAGTGGGTCAACGATATGAGGACCGGCACCGGCATATACGACTGGAAGGAAAGCGGCGACAGCTACGTCGGCGCGTTCAAGGATAACCTGATGAACGGCTGGGGGATCTACACCTGGGCGGGCGGCAGGACCTACGAGGGCATTTTTGAGAACGGCACCATCGTCCGTATCGTGAACGGTGAGGACGAGGGCGGAGACGTTCAGACCCCCGCAGAATAATGATACTTTACGTTGACAAACCGACGGGCTATACCTCTCTTGACTGCGTTTCGGCGGTTAGATCGCTCGTCGGTACCCGAAAGGTCGGCCATACCGGAACTCTCGATCCTCTTGCGACCGGGGTTCTGGTCGTTCTGACCGAAGAAAGCACCAAGGTCGCGGAGTATATAAAGGACGTAAGAAAGACCTACCGCGCGGTACTGAAGCTCGGAATGACTACCGACACACAGGACGTTACGGGAAAAATACTGTCAAAGGAGGGCTTTGAAGGCGGTTTTTCCGATCTCAAAGAAGCCCTTCCTTCTTTTATCGGAGAGATAAGCCAGCTTCCTCCGATGTACAGCGCGATAAAGATCGGCGGAGTCAAGCTCTGCGACGCCGCGAGAAAAGGCGTGGAGATCGAACGCGAGGAGAGGAAAATAACAATTTATTCGCTGAAAGCCGAAAAAACCGATCAGAATGACGAATTCGTGCTCGAAATCGACTGTTCGGCGGGGACTTACGTCCGCACCCTCTGCGACGATATAGGAAAAAAACTCGGCTGCGGAGGGGTTATGAAGGAGCTGAGACGCACGTCGGTTGACGGCGTCGGGCTCGAAAAATGCCGCACTCTCGACGAGCTGAGGGCGATGTCAAAAGAGGAATTATGCGCCTTCGGCCTCCCGACCGAGGAGGTACTTACGGGTTACGAAAAGGTCTCCTTCCCGGCGTTCTTTGAACGGCTCTACCGTAACGGCTGCGAAATATACCTGAAAAAGGTCGGTTTTGAGGGCAAATATCCCGAAAATACCCTCCTTCGCGTCGCCGACGCCGACGGGAAGTTCTTTTCCCTCGGCCGCGTCCGCGCCTTCCCCGACGGCCTCGCCGTCAAGAGTGAGAAGATGTTTTGAGAAAATATCCGGCTACCGGTAGGGGAGGGCAGCTACGCGCTTCGCGCTCCACGCTTCGCTGACGCTCGGCTTGGTCCTCCCGTTCGTAGGGGACGGCCCCCGGACGTCCCGCAAGCGGGACAGTGATAAGCGCAAGCGCGTGCCTTCGGCACGTTTAACGGTAGGGGGTGAGGCGCATGCTACGCTGTCGCTCCACCGACACCCCGCTTGATCGTATTTGAAAAACGATTTGGCTTCCTCGTAGGGGAGGGCCTTGGTCCTCCCGCTTGCTGACTGACGGTTATTGCTGACTTTATTCAGAATGAGAGATGATCGCCGCTGTCCAGCTCCCTCC
>JAGHTD010000256.1 GCA_018065475.1 Candidatus Colimorpha enterica | reverse complement strand
CTCTCGGGGATCGAAGGAACGCCGAAGTTCATCGAGAAGATCTCGATTCCTCTTCTTCCCAGTCGGGAGCGAGCTCCGCGTTCATCGCGTCGCGGACGTCTGCGTTATGTGCGGGGATCGGATCGTAGGAACCGCCCTGAGCGGAGATGACCGCCAGCGCGGGCTGGAGGTGCATGATAAGCTCGCTCTTGAGCATGGAGTCGATCTCTTCGCGACCGTAAGCAGAGCTTACGTTGCCGCATACATTGGTATAGAAAAGAAGCGGGTCGGTGATCTTGTAGGAATAGGTACCGTTGCATCTGAGATCGACGGAGAGCTTGTAGCCGAGCTGTTCGTTGATCACTACCTTAAAGGGAACGGGGTTGGCAGTGCCGAACTTGTTGCCCTTGATCTCCTTCGTATTTATATAATATACTCTCTGATCCTTACCGGTGTCGCCGCCGTAGGTGAAACGCTTGCCGATGACCTTGAAGGTCTCGATGATGGACTGACCGAGGTTGCCCGCAAATATTGAGGGCTCCGTGGAGGTATCGTAGGTGAACTCTCCGGGCTCGGCACATACTTCCACGACCTTGCCCTGTTCAACTATGATCATGCACTGTCCGTCCGCTACCGCGATACCGGAACCGTTGCTGATGATATTGTCGTTTCCCTTTGTGTTGGAAGAACGACCGGAAATGCGCTTCTCGCCTTTTACGACGAGAGTGTTGTCGTCAAGAGCGTCACAGTAGAAAAACTCTTTCCACTGATCGGCGAGTGTGCCGCCGAGAGCGCCGGCTAATGCTTTGATAAGTCCCATAATAGTCTCCTTGATTTTATTGCATTACATAATATGCATCATTATTATACTACATACACCAGACAATTTCAAGTATATATTCAAAAAATAATACGCCGAATTACGCTTTTATGACCATCGGGCCGGCCTTTATTATATCTCCGGCGCCGAGGATGAGGACGACGTCGTTTTCACCGCAGTTTTCCTTAATGTATTCGGCAGACTCGGAAATACTGCCGGAATATACTCCGCCGACAGACTCCGCAAGTCCCTTTGAGGATACGCCGTAAACGTTTTCCTCCCTTGCCGCGTATATATCGCTGAAAAGCGCAAGGTCAACGTCCCCGAACGCCTCGACAAAATCGCCGTAGAGCGCGGCGGTGCGCGAATAGGTATGCGGTTGGAACAGGGTTACGAGGCGTTTTCCGCTCCCTTTCAGCGCCTCAACGGCGGTCGAGATCGTCGCCTTCAGCTCGGTGGGATGGTGGGCGTAATCGTCGTAAACGTCGGCACCCTTCGCGGTCTTTCCGAGATGCTCGAAACGGCGCTTTATGCCGCCGAAGCTCTCAAGTCCGCGTTTTACGTTCTCAAAGGATATGCCTTCCGTCATTGCGGCGGCGCAGGCGCAGAGCGCGTTTTTCACGTTGAGAAGTCCCGGGACCCTCAGACTGATCTTCCCTTTTTCCTCCCCTCCGCATACGAGAGTGAAGGACGAGGTCAGCCCGTCGATCACAATATTCTTTGCGGAATAATCCGCGTCGTTTTCGATACCGTAGGTGACGGCTTTCTTGCCGTACCTGTTCATAAGCGCGACGGATTCGGGATCGTCGGCGTTGAAGACCGCCTTTTCACCGATCATGGCGTATTTAAGGAAGGAGTTCCTCAGCATATCCATATCCGTAAAGTAGTCGGGGTGATCGTATTCGACGTTGGTGATGACCGAAAGAGTGGGATAGAACGAAAGGAAGGAATCGCAGTATTCGCACGCCTCGAAGACGAACCTGGCGTCGGAGCCGAGACGGTAAGTGCCGTCAAGCATCGAGACCTCCGCTCCGCAGAGTACGGTAGGATCTCCGTCAGCCATGCAGGCCGACGCGATCATTCCGGTGACAGAGCTCTTTCCGTGGCTCCCGGCAACGCCGATCCTTACGCCGTATTTCAGCATGAGCCATCCGAGGTATTCTGCCCTGATCAGCGTGGGTATCCCCTGCCTTCTTGCCTCGGCAAGCTCCGGGTTGTCGTCGTGGATAGCCGCCCTATAGACGACCACCGCCGCGCCAGCAACGGTCTGCGCCGTATGTTCGTAGCTTATTTCTATTCCGAGTTTCTGCATTCTGTCGGCGATCTCGGATTCCGTCCTGTCGGAGCCGGAAACCTTTACCCCGTGGCGCGCGGTGATCATGGCGAGAGAACACATAGATATGCCGCCTATTCCGATAAAATGTATTTTCTTCGCGCCCGCAACAATCTTCTCTATTTGCTCGGCGGAATAGTAATTATTCATGTAAGGAAGCACCTTTCCATAATATTTTCATTTTAGTATGCATAATTAACAGAAAATAAACATTTTGTTCACAGAAATGAAACATCTTTGCCACATAAAATCATTATAATATTAGCAACAAAAAAGTCAGTAGAATACGGAGGAAGAATCAATGCAGATCACTGATATCAAAATCAGAAAAGTGTTTGACGACGAGACGACTCTCAAGGCTGTCGCATCCGTCACATTCGATAACTGCTTTGTCGTTCACGACATTAAGGTTATCAAGGCTAACGATAAGGTTTTCATCGTAATGCCTACCAGACGCAACGGAGAGGGCAAGTTCAAGGATGTAGCTCATCCCATCAACCCTGAATTCAGAGCGTACATTGAGGAGAAGGTTCTCGCTTGCTATGAGCTCGAGCTCGAGCTTCAGAAAGCAACCGCAGAAGCAGAAGCAAGAATCATTTTCTGATAACAACCAATCCGCCGTGGTCGCGCAGCATCCCGCTGTCCAGCGCCACGGTTTTTATTTTGTGCTTTTCGGCGAAAGCGAGCATCGCTTCCCCGTCGGGATGAAGGAGAAGGTCGCCGAAGAAGGCGTATTCGCCGTCGTCAAGTCTTCCTCCCGCACCGCCGATAAAGCCGTAGTCACAGCCGTCAAGCGAAATATGCCCCGGTCTTATCTTCAGCATATCGACTCCGTCGGCAGTCAGCGCACGGTATAGTCCCTCGTCGGCAGTTATCCCGCAGGTGTCGGACAGCATGGCGACCGAGCAGCGGGCATATCCCTGCTTTACGTCAACGAGCCGTTTGCAGCTGCTTTTCAGTACCTCCGAGACGGCGTCAAGCCTGCCGTACAGCGTGTTTCCGACCCTTAAAGCATCAAAAAGCACATCACCCGGATAGCGTCCCGAAGGACATTCATCCGTAAGTACGATGTGCTTTGAATAGATGTGCAGAATATTTTCGTTCTCGTCATAATACTTTTTGGACATAAGTATCCTTCCGTCCGGAAGTTCAGCCGAAAGAATATCCGGATGTGACGCAACGGACGGCGAAAGCTCCTTAAAAGAAGGCAAGCGTATCAGGCCATATCCCTTTTTCTTCAGAAGTTCAAGAGAGATGTCTGATACGCGATTGTCAACGAAAACTGATTTTTGCATTGATCGGAACAAAAGCCGAACTTAAGCTCTTGTTACCTTGCCGGAACGAAGGCAGCGGCTGCAAACGTGAAGGGTCGTGTTGGTGCCGTCAACGACAGCTCTGACCTTTCTTACGTTGGGCTTCCAGATTCTGTTTGTTCTGCGATGGGAGTGAGAAACGTTCTGACCGAATACGAGTCCCTTTCCGCAAATATCACACTTTGCCATTATTATACACCTCCAATACAACTGTGCTGTGCGTTATGATTTCATACTCGGTTATTATATCACAAGAAAAAATCAAATGCAATACTTTTTTCAAAAAAATCGTTAAAAAAATAAAAAACCTCTTGCAAAATCGGGTTCAATGTAATATAATACTGTCAATGAAAAGCGGCAACCCGCATATAACCATATAGAGGAGATATTATTATGGGAGAACTTCACATTGTAAACCACCCCCTTATCCAGCATAAACTCACCATTATGCGCGATAAGAGAACCGGCCCCAAGGACTTCAGAGAGCTTCTCGAAGAAATTACCGTTCTTATGGGCTACGAAGTCACGAGAGACTTTCCTCTCGACGACTACGAGATCGAAACGCCTATGCAGAAGATGGTCGCAAAAAGGATCGCAGGCAAAAAGGTAGCCGTTGTTCCGATCCTCCGCGCAGGCCTCGGAATGGTTGACGGACTTCTCAGCCTTCTTCCCGTCGCAAAGGTCGGCCACATCGGTCTTTACCGTGACCCCGTCACGCACAAGCCCGTCGTTTACTACTGCAAGCTTCCTCTTGATATAGATAAGAGAACCGTCATCGTCTGCGACCCTATGCTCGCAACAGGCGGAAGCTCCAGCGACGCGATCACGATGCTCAAGAACAAGGGCGCGACGGATATACGTCTGCTCTGCCTCGTTGCGGCTCCCGAAGGCGTCAAGAAGCTCCAGGAGGATCATCCTGACGTTGACATCTACACGGCTTCGCTCGACGAGAGACTCAACGAGAACTGCTACATCCTTCCCGGTCTCGGAGACGCGGGCGACCGCCTCTTCGGCACGAAATAATCTGCGGCTTCATCCGGTCCGAGCAATCGGACCGGATTTTGATAATGAACTATTCCGAACTCGTAAGAACCCTGAGAGCGCTCGATCTGACGGTCTTCACCGCCGAATCCTGCACCGGAGGGCTGATCGCAAAGAAAATCACCGATATTCCCGGCGCCTCCGAAGTGCTTAACGGGGGCATCGTTTCCTATACCGACAGGATAAAGGAAAAACTGCTCGGCGTAAAGCCCGAGACGATCGAAAATCACACCGCGGTTTCCGCCGAGACCGCCGCCGAAATGGCGGCAGGCGCGGCGAGATACGCCGACATAGGCGTTTCGGTAACGGGGTACGCAAGCGAATGGAACGGGTGCGAGGTCGGGCTCGTCTATATCGGAATATCCTTCGGCGGACGCACTGCCGTCAAGGAAAACCGCTTTTCCGGTACGAGAGATGAGATAAGAAACGCGGCGGCCGACACCGCGGCGGAGCTCATAATGAAGATGATCTCATCCGTTCCCGTCTGACGTTTACGGTTTGTCGATTCATTCGGTGCATATAAAAGCGGAAATATTCATTGTCCCCTCTTATGTCAATATGAAGCAAAAGAAGAAAAATGACCGTTTCTTCAATTATTTTCGTCCGAACTATTGACAAAAAGTTTACGGCATGGTATAATATGTCGTCACAATTAAGCAGGGCCTTTGCTCTCACCGTCAGTCTCTTATCTGCCGGTCGATACTGATTCGGGGTAATTCCCCTTTTTGGTGCGAAGTCTGCTTATGTTGCTGACTTCGTATTTTTCATATAGAGGTGATTTTCAATAGACGCAAAAAGCAATTCCAAGGATATGACCATAAATGAAGGTATCCTTGCATTACCGGGCTTCGGTAAAACAAAACAGGTTCGTGTGATCGGTCCGACTGGTGAACAGCTCGGAAACGTTTCGGTTGCCGCCGCTCTCAACATCGCATACGAAAAAGGGCTCGACCTCGTTCTGGTCGCTCCTCAGGGCAATCCCCCCGTATGCAAGGTTCTCGACTACGGTAAGTTCAGATTTGAACGCGACAAGAAAGAAAAGGAAGCAAGGAAAAACCAGCAGGTCGCAGATATCAAGGAAGTACAGCTTACCTGCAAAATTGATGTCAACGATTTCAACACCAAGGCAAGAAACGCCCTGAGATTCCTCTCCAACGGGGACAAGGTCAGGGTCGTCCTCCGTTTCAAGGGCCGTGAGCTCTCGAGAATGGAACTCGGTGCTGAACTTCTTGAAAAATTCAAGGAGGCCTGTTCCGAAAAGGGCGTTGTGGATAAAGAGCCGGTTCTTGAAGGCCGCTCCATGACAATGTTCATTTCGCCGATCAAGGCGTCCGCATCCGCAAAAAAGGATAAGGCCAAAGAAGCCGAAGCCGCCAAAGCGGAATAATCCAACCGGAGTCTCTGCGACGGTGACCGCAGTGAGCGCAAACTCCGAAAAAATTCTTATGTCATCGGGAAACGGATAAAACAATGGGAAAGATCAAAACACACAGCGCATCATCCAAAAGATTCACCCTCACCAAGAGCGGTAAGGTAAAGCTCAATCATACCAACCGCCGTCACAAGCTCGGTCTCAAGACCGCAAAGCGTAAGAGACAGTTAAGAAAAACCGGTTACCTCAGCGAAGCTATGGCACCGACTTACAGAACTCTTATCTCGAAGTAATTGTGTAACAGAAAGAACAGGAGGAATCAGACATGGCAAGAGTAAAAGGCGCTATGATGACGCGCAAGAGAAGAAATAAGATGCTCAAGGCAGCCAAGGGCTACTGGGGTTCTAAATCAAAGCATTTCAAGATGGCCAAAGAGGCCGTAATGAAGAGCGGTAACTACGCATTCGCCGGCAGAAGGATGAAGAAGAGAGACTTCCGCAAGCTCTGGATCGCACGTATTTCCGCACAGGCAAAGGTCAACGGCATGAACTATTCTCAGCTTATGCACGGCCTTAAGCTCGCAGGCATCAACCTCAACAGAAAGATGCTCGCAGAACTCGCTGTATCCGACAAGGATGCTTTCGCAGCTCTCGCTGAAAAGGCAAAGGCAGCTCTTTAATCCACAAACCGTAGGGCGGTCCCTTGCGGCCTTGTATAAAGGTTCGCGGGCCGCCCCGTTTTTATTGTAAAACAAAGGATATGATCATTACATCACGAACCAATCCGAAGGTGGTCTCCGCCTCTCTGCTCCGCGACAAAAAACACCGTGACGAGACCGGGACGTTCCTCATCGAAGGGCGAAAGCTTTTCGACGAAGCGGTGAAGACCGGCATTGAGATCACCGATATTTTCTGCACGGAGGAAAACGCCGCATACTGCGAAAAATGCTCCGGCAGAGAGGTCACGGTCCTCTCGGAGAGTGCTTTTGAGAAGATTTCTACAGAAAAATCGCCTCAGGGCATAATTTGTATCGCAAAACATATTGACTAAATCCACATTTTATATAAAATATATAATGTAGAAAAAGAGGACGCAAAACCGAAGCTCATCCTCTCCAGTCTGCGCGACCCCGGAAACGTCGGAACGGTCATCCGTACCGCCAACGCCTTCGGTATCGGAGAGCTCATCCTCTCCGATGACTGCGCCGACATCTACAATCCCCGCACCGTACGCGCCGCAATGGGCGCGCTGTTCAGACAGAGGATCTCGGTCGTTTCCGACCTCTGCCAATGCGTGGAAAATCTTAAAGCAAGCGGCAGAAAAGTCTATGCCGCCATGCTCGACAGAGACGCCGTTTCGCTCTCTTCCCTGCACTGTGACGCAGGCACCTGCTTCATCGTGGGAAACGAAGGGCACGGCATTTCGGAGGAAGTCCTTGCGGCTTCAAGCGGAAGCGTCTTCATCCCGATGGAAAAGGATACCGAATCGCTCAACGCCGCCACCGCCGCTTCCGTCTTTATGTGGAAGCTCTACTCGGAGCTCAACTGATTTCAAGGAAGGAACCGTTATGACCGACAGAAAAAGTCTTCTGATATGGCTCAGCAACTGCATAGGCACTTACGTGCGCTCGGGCGATAAGCTGTACGAGCATTTCGGAGGTTCTGTCGAAGCGATATACGGCGCATCCGGTGAAGAGTACGCAAAGATCAAAGGGCTCAACGAAAAGGTCGCCGCCGGGCTTGCGGACAAAAATCTGAAAGAAGCCGAAGAGATCGAGACGTGGTGCGAAAGCCATGACGTCAATATCGTCACGGTCGAAGACGAACTTTACCCGAAGCGTCTGTTTGCCGTCGATTCTCACCCATTCGTGCTTTACTGCAAGGGAAACCTCATTCAGCTCGATAAAAAGCTCTGCGTGGCGCTTGTCGGGACGAGACGCATGACACAGTACGGGAGCAGTTCCGCCTACGATATGGCGTACGATCTCGCAAAGGCGGGAGCTGTCGTCGTCAGCGGTATGGCTGACGGTATCGACGGAATGGCGCACCGCGGCTGTCTCGACGCGGGAGGATATACGATAGCGGTGCTCGGAAACGGTATCGACAGAGCATATCCCGCATTCCACTACGAGCTTATGGAGGAGATCGCCCAAAAGGGCTGTGTCCTCACCGAGTTCTGCCCATTCACCAAGCCCGAAAGGTACAACTTCCCTCTTCGCAACAGGGTGATAAGCGGTATCTCGCAGGCGACGCTCGTCATCGAAGCTCCCGAAAAGAGCGGTGCGCTCAACACCGCACAGCACTGCCTTGC
>JAGHTD010000176.1 GCA_018065475.1 Candidatus Colimorpha enterica | reverse complement strand
GATGTCGCCCTTGTAGGCAACGTTTCTAAGCATCCAGCACACCTTGCAGGATTTCCACTCAAAATCGTTTCCTGTTTCGGTCTCCATCTCTGTCATGCGCTTTGCGACATCGTAGGTGGAAGCGCCGTCCTCGATCATGTCAAACATGGTCCTGACCATCTCGGCTTCTTCCTCGTTGATGCTCCAGGCATGTACAACCATGCCGTCGAAGGTGTTCAATGCCGCCGCCATATTCAACCGTAATGGCGTGATTTTCAAAAAGACTTATCCGGAAACCGGAAAAGTCTTTTTGATTTTTTTATAAAAAGGTCTTGACAAGTGACCCGGAGTTCACTATAATATATGTGAACTTCGGGTCACGTTTCGGAAGGGGATAATTATGGCAAACGATACGAAAGGCAGGATACTTGACGCGGCGCTCGTTATTTTCTCGAGGAACGGCTACGCAGGGACAAATCTCAAAGATATAGCCGAATCCGTCGGTGTAGTTAAGTCGGCGTTTTACCGCCATTTTTCGAGCAAGGAGGAGGTTTGGAACGCCGTTATCGACAGAATGGAGAATTATTACTCCGAGCGTTTCGGCTCGACGGACCATCTTCCCGGGATCCCATCATCCTGGGATGAGTTTTACGTTCTTGCGATGAAAATGATCAACTTCACCATTCACGACGAGAGGATAATCATGACGAGAAGACTGCTTTTGACCGAGCAGTTCCGCGACGGTCGGATCAACGCTCTTGCGACAAAGCATTTTCTGAACGGAATGAAAGATATTTACCGCATTATTTTTGCGAAAATGGCAGAAAAGGGACTTCTCATCGATGATGATCCCGAAATGCTCGCTTTTGCCTTCACAACACCCGTTTCTGCTCTTATTCATTATTGCGACCGTGAACCGGAAAAAGAGTCGGAGATTATGTGTCAGATCGAGGATTTTGTAAAGCATTTCATTAAGATATACGGGAAAAAGTAAAAAATGATCAAACACACAACTTTTGATTTACTGTATCAGAAATATGTTTTCTGTATGAATCCGATCATTCCCGATATTTTACATCGTACCAATATGAATTGGTCAGACGTATTGAGCAAGGAGAATATAGATGATAATCGAACCGAGAAAATACGACATTGATGGACACAGTCTGATTTTACGGAGTGCAGAGAAAAAAGATGCGGAGATAATGCTCCCGTATCTGAAAAGGGTATGCGGAGAAACACGGTTTTTGCTCCGTGAGCCGGACGAATGTTCCGATCTTACCTCAGAGCAGGAAGAGGGCTTTATTGCATATCACGCCGAAAAAGAGCGTGCCTGCCTGATCGTAGCCGAGCTTGACGGCGAATACATCGGAAACGCATCGTTTGACACCGCGGGTCCGAGCCGCCGCAACGCTCACAGAGCTGATATAGGCATTGCGCTTTATCTTGACTATACGGGCAGGGGCATCGGTAAAAAGCTCTTTGCGCTCATTCTTGAAACGATCGAAAAGTGCGGATTTGAATCCGCGGAGCTGAGGGTCGTTGAGGGAAATGACCGCGCGATAAATATGTATAAATCATTCGGTTTTACCGAAACGGGACGTATTCCCAACGCAAACAAATATGACGACGGTACCTACGCGGATGACATTCTGATGTCCAGACGTATATAATTTTTCTTGCTCTGAACTGGTTATACTGTATTTTTAATCCTCGACGTCGTCACAGACGTCATCGGTTATGCGTTTATTATCTTCTTTGCCGTCCGAAGAATGGTGACGGATCGCAGAGTAGATGAAAAGGAACAAATAGCTGATTATTACGGTAATAAAGCTCACATAGCAGTAAACGTAATACATTATATTTGCATCAAACGTCTCAATTGCTATCATCAGAACAGCGTAAACGGGCGAGCAAACATAATAAGGTATCATAAGTTCAGCGCGCGAGCGATCTTTCAGAACATCCGAGCGGACTTTTATTCCTTTGACGTTGAGAGCAATGACCGATATTCCCGTCGCCGTAAGCAGGGTTCCGAGAGTATGCCCGACATAAGAAAGAACGCCGTTTGATTTAAGTATATAGTATTCGCCCATTGACAGAGCGATACCCGCAATTATTACAATAAATAATTGATATATTTTCAAGCTGGTGAAAAATTCGTTCTTTTTGTGAATGAAGCTTCCGATCAGAATATACGGCAATGCCCTCGTGAGGAAGTTTCCGCCGAGGTATGTATGACCGAAAAGGTTGAAACCTATCAATGCCGACAGATCGCCGAAAACGAAAGCGACGGCAAGGCAGAAAAGCGCAATATAGACGTCATACTTGAGCATTTTCAGCTTATTCAGCAGGAAGATAATAATATAAGCATAAAGCATCGCCTGCACGAACCACAGCCCGGCACCGGTAGGGAGCAGGCAATAATTGAAGACGATCAGTTCAGCCCAAAAAGCTTTTGAAGCGACAAGCGAAAGAGTAAGTCTCCAATCCGTGATGAAAGACAAAATAAGGTATGAGACAAAAAGGATGCCGAAACATAAAGCAGTCCGTTTTATGGTACGGATCAATCGTTCTTCCATATAAGGGCTCTCTCTCAGAACGAGAAAACCGGATATAATGAACATCACGGGAACCGAAAAGCTAAGCACGAGCGTGCCGAGCTCTCCGATCGCAGGGTGGATGCCGTAAGTGTAAATAATGCAAAGTGCGATCATCAGCAGGCGTATTTTTCTGATTTCAGGGCGGATATGCCTGTGTCTGAGGTGTGTATTCTGCGGGTTTTCCGTCGGGTTCAACTCTGTAATTTTCTCTTCCATATTCTTTTCCTTGCAATACATCTGTAATGATTATTAACTAAAATAAGCGGATTTTGTCGGACAGATATTCCCGGCAAAATCCGCCTTTTTCTTTTTCCGCCGGATCGATAATCTCGGCAGGAAGGTATTATATAATTATTTCCGGCAGAACGATCTCTCCGATAGTAGTGTCGGACGATACGGTGCCGGCTGACGTATCTTCGCTTGCGGATGTTTCGTCCGGGTCCGTTATGGTGTCGCAGCTCGTCGTTTCGGCGGTTGCCGACGTTTCATCGCTCGGGTCTTTTCCATTTCCAACGCATGAGGATAGGACGAGGATCAAAGCGGCAAGCAAGAGAGCCGTGATAATATTCGTTTTTTTCATTGTCTTTTCTCCTGTAAATTGCAGCTTGTCACTGTTGACAGTCAAGAGCCGCATGATAAAGCTCGTATAGTGCCTTGAAAGCGTCTGCGGTGTTTGCACTTCTTTCATTGCCTTCCGAAAGCGACCAATATGAGAGCAACGAAAAAGTGAAAACCGAATCGTCAATGCTGACGGTATATTTTTTTACGGGATTGAGAGCGTTTATTCCTTTGATGACGAACGCAAAACGACCTTCATTCAAAGACGTATTTACAGTATCGCCGTTTATCTTGACGACGGGATTTGCCGAAGAGGGAACAGTGAACATAATGTCTGAATTGTAACCGGGCAGCAACGAGACCGAAAGGCCATTCATAC
>JAGHTD010000253.1 GCA_018065475.1 Candidatus Colimorpha enterica | reverse complement strand
GCACATCACTCGGCAAAGCCGAACATCACGCCGACAGGCACATCACGTTCCACGCAGTGGAACACATCGTTCGCCGAGTGTCCTTAAGAACACTCGGCGTGCGGGGCTTTTTTCTTTATACGATCTCAAATCCGCCGTCACGGCAGACGAGAGATATTTTGCTGTCTCCGAGAAAACGGGTGACGGTGAGGACGTCTCCGTCGGATGAAACGTCAAGCCCGCCGGTCCGCAGTACCTCCGTCGAGTTTCTCAGCGAGGACAGGCGGGAGACGTGCGTCCTGATCTTCCCGGCGTATTCGCCGTCTTCTCTGAAAAACGCACGGTTGAAGGGATCTTTTCCGCCTCTCATCCCGACCTCGTCGCCGTAATAGACGCAGGGTATGCCCGGGAGGAAAAATTGAAGTGCGTATGCGGTCAAAAGAGTGTCAGGCGCACGGTCAGGCGCGCCTTCACCGAGCTTATCTTCAAGCACGGTGAGTATCCTCGGCGTGTCGTGGGTGGAAAGGAAGGTCATACAGCAGTCGAGAGCGTCCTTCGGGTAGTTCTCGTATATCCCGTTTATCTCTGAGACGAACTGCGCGGGAGAGATCTCCCCGCAGACAAAGCCGACTATTGAGTTTCTGAACGGATAGTTCATCACACCGTCAAGCTCACCGTCGGAGAAGTATCTTCTCTGTTTGCCGTAGCTGTATTTGTTGGAGGCGTCTTCCCACACCTCGCCGATCAGAAGCCCGTCGGGGTCGATCTCCTTGATGCGCTTCCTTATCATGGCGATGAACTCGTCGGGAAGCTCGTCGGCGACGTCGAGGCGGAAGCCGGAAGCGCCGAGGCGCATCCAATGGGAAATCACGCTGCCTTCGCCGTTCACGATGAAGTCGGAAAACGACTTTTCGAGCTCCTTGACGCAGGGAAGGGACTTCACGTCCCACCACGCCTCGTACTTATCGGGATAGCTTTCAAAATTGAACCATTTGCAGTAGGGGGAATCGGGATCGGAATACGCTCCGCCGCCGAACACCCCGTAGCGGTCAAAGTAAATGCTGTTCTCACCTACGTGGGAGAAAACGCCGTCGAGGATGATCTTTATACCGAGCGACTTTGCCTTTTCGCAGAGCCGTGAGAAGTCCTCCTCGGTGCCGAGCATTTCGTCCGGTTTCATGTAGTCGGCGGTGTCGTATCTGTGATTGGAATACGCCTTGAAAATCGGGTTGAGATAGATCATCCCGACGCCGAGAGAGGCGAGATAGTCAAGCCGTGATTCGATCCCTCGGAAGTTTCCGCCGAAAAAGTCGTTGTTCCACAGCCCGTCCGCGTCGGGGCCTTCGACGGGCGGTTCATCGACGTTTTCGTGGATTGAAAAAGGAGTCAGTTTGCCGCCGAGGTCGGCGTCCCCGCATTTTGCGAAGCGGTCGGGGAAGATCTGATACATCGTCCTGCCCTTGAAGCAGTCGGGCGTTCTGAAATCGGCGGGAATACAGGAGAGCTGCCATTTTTCGCCGTCCTCCATGTTGGTGTCGTGCCCGTTCTGACGGAAAAGCGAGAATGTGCTTTCGTCGGTCACGAACCTGAAAAAGTAGAAATAAAGTCCTCTTTCGTAGAGCGAGAACTCACATTCCGCCCGAAGGTAGTCCCCGTCCGGCGCGCTTTCGGCATTATGAAGAGGGACGGCCATTGAAAAGCCGTCCTCTCTCTCGATTACGAGCAATATTTTCTTTACTGCGCAGGAGAAGGGGTATTCGATCCCTATCCTGCACTTTTCGTTTTCTCTGACGCATCCGAAAGGGGTCTTGAATCTCCTGTCGAAGCTGTCGTACAGTATTCTGTTGCTCATTTTTCCTTATTATTTAAGGTGCCAGATGCTGTCGGCGTACTCCTTTACGGCGCGGTCGGCGGAGAATATTCCCGCCTTGGCGATGTTGACGAGGGATTTCTTCGTGAATCCGCGTCTGTCGCCGTATGCCGCCGAAATATCGTTCTGCGCCCTTACGTAGTCGGTGAAGTCAGCCATAGACATATAGGCGTCGGCAGGTGAATAGTTCCCGCGGAGGAGCGAATAAACTATATCGTCGAAGCGGTTGCCGTTTATGCCGTTCATCAGCATATCTATGACCGCCTTCAGCTCGGGAACGCGGTTGATGTATTCCATCGGGTTGTAGCCCTTGCGCCACAGCTCCTCAACCTCGTCGGCAGTCATTCCGAAGAGGAACATATTTTCGTCTCCGACCTGCTCGTGTATTTCGACGTTTGCGCCGTCGAGGGTGCCGAGAGTGACCGCACCGTTGATCATCAGCTTCATGTTACCGGTTCCGCTCGCTTCCTTTCCGGCGATCGAGATCTGCTCCGAAATATCGGCGGCGGGGATGATGATCTCGGCAAGCGAGACCTTGTAGTCTTCAAGGAAGACGACCTTCAGCTTGTCCCTCGCTGCGGGATCGGAATTGACGAGGTTGGCTATGGCGCAGATCAGACGGATTATCTGCTTCGCCATAACGTAGCCCGCCGACGCCTTCGCGGCGAAGACGAAGGTCCTCGGACGGAAATACGCGTTCGGATCGTTCTTGATCGAAATATACATACGGAGTATCTGCAGGGCGTTGAGAAGCTGACGCTTGTATTCGTGCAGACGCTTGATCTGAATATCGAAGATCGAATCGGGATCGACGATGATACCGTTCGCCTTCTCGATGTAGTAGGCGAGGCGCACCTTGTTGGCGTGCTTTATCTCGTAAAGACGGTCGAGAACGGCGTTGTCGTCCCTGTAATTCAGCAGTTTTTCAAGCTCGGTGCTGTCCTTCTTGAAGCCGTCGCCGATAAGCTCGGTGAGGGCGGAGGTGAGCAGGGGGTTTGACTGGCAGAGCCAGCGTCTGTACGCGATACCGTTGGTCACGTTGGTGAAACGGTCGTTGTTCATAACGTAATAGTCGCGGAAGATGCTGTCCGTCAGTATCTGCGAGTGGAGCTTTGAAACGCCGTTGACCTTATGACAGCAGGCGAGGCAGAGATTTGCCATTCTCACCTCTCCGTTTGCGATGACTGCCATATAGTCGAGCTTCGGGCGGTCGTCGCCGTAGAAGGCGCGGAGATCGTTGAGAAGACGGCGGTTTATCTCGCTCGTGATCTGATATATTCTCGGCATCTGCTCCGAATAGAGCGATTCGCTCCACCTTTCGAGCGCCTCGGACATAACGGTGTGGTTGGTGTAGGAGAGGGTACGGCAGGTGATGTCCCCCGCCTTGTCCCACTCGTAGTCGTATTCGTCAACGAGAATACGCATAAGCTCGGGTTCGCAGAGAGCGGGGTGAGTGTCGTTTATGTGTATCGCCACCTTGTCGGGAAGACTGTCGAGCGACGGGTTCTTTCTCAGGTGGTCCTTGATGATGCTCTGCATCGAAGCCGAAACGAGGAGATACTGCTGACGGAGGCGCAGACGCTTGCCTTCGATGTGGTTGTCGGCAGGGTAGAGCACCTTGGAGATGACCTCCGCCATCGTTTCCTGTTCAAGCGCCTTGGCGTATTCGCCTCTCGAAAAAGCCGACATATCGAAGCAGTTGGGGGATTTTGCCTCCCAGAGAGTGAGCTTGTTTACCGCCTTGCTGTCGTAGCCGGAGATATACATATCGTACGGGATCGCCATAACGGTGTTGTAGCCGACCTGATCGACGCGGTATTTGCCGTTTTCGTCGATCCTTCCTATCGCCTCACCGCCGAATCTGACGGGTACGGCGTCGTCGTGTCTCGGGACGAGCCACACTCCGCCGTTGTTGAGCCAGTCGTCGGGGAACTCCATCTGCCATCCGTCAACGATCTTCTGACGGAAGATACCGAACTCGTATTTGATCGAGAATCCGGTGCACATATAGTCGCTGCTCGAGGCGGCGTCCATATAGCAGGAGGCGAGACGGCCGAGGCCGCCGTTACCGAGACCGGCATCCGGCTCGGTGTCGTAAAGACGGTCGAGATCCTTTCCGGCGTCCTTCACGATCTTCCTCATATCATCCTCGATACCGAGGTTGAAGAGGTTGTTGCGGAGGGAGGTTCCGACGAGGAACTCCATGGACATATAGTACACTCTTTTGCTGTCTGCGGAACGCTGTTTTCTGAAATCGTGATTTTTCTTCACGAGGATCTCCCTTACCGCGATACACACCGCGCGGTACGCTTCCATCTCGGAGGCGTCGGAGAGAGTGCAGCCGAAGTTCTGCATACATACTGTTTCTGTTTGCTGTCTGAGTTTTTCGAGATTCATTTGTGGTTTTTCCTTTGGTAATCCGCCCCGTATATTCTCCTCGGGGCTTTTTGTAATTTATGATACTGAAATCATATTATTTGAGAGAATCGTAAAGAGAGACGTATTTCTCAACCGATTTTTTCCAGCTGAAATCGAGCTTGATATTATGCTTCTGCAATTCCTCAAACGCTTTTCTGTCGCCGAAATAGAGATCGAGACAGCGCTTGACGGCATAGAACAGCTCACCGCCGTTGTAATCGACGAAGGTGAAGCCGCTTCCGCTGTGATCGGAGGGATCGTAAGCGGGCACGGTGTCTTTGAGGCCTCCTGTCTCACGCACGATAGGTACGCAGCCGTATCTCATGGCGATAAGCTGTGAAAGACCGCAGTGCTCGCTGAGCGACGGCATGAGGAACATATCCGCTCCCGCGTACATCTGGCTTGCGAGCTCGGGATCGAAGTTGATACAGACGGCGATCTTCCCGGGATGACGGCGGGCGGCGTCGGAAAACGACTGTTCAAACCTGCTGTCGCCTGAGCCGAGCAGGGCGAGCTGTGCTCCGCTTGAAGCGATCCCGTCCAATATGCTCTCAACGATGTCAAGCCCCTTGTGGCTGACGAGACGGCTGACCATGGCGATCAGCGGGACGTTCTCGTCGGGTTTCAGCCCCATTTTTTCCTGCAGGAACACCTTGTTGCGGCGTTTCTTCTCAAGACTTGAAACGTAGTTCATGTAGAGGTGACGGTCGGTAGCGGGATTGAACACGTCGGTGTCTATCCCGTTGACGATACCGCTGAGCTTGTATCTGTTTTCGGCAAGGATGGAGTGAAGACCGTGAGAATAGAAGGGGTCGAGTATCTGCTCCGCGTAGGTCTCCGAAACCGTCGATACAGCGTCGGAGGTGACGATCGCGCCCTTCATAAGGTTGACACAGCCGTCGTATTCGACAGTGCCGGTATCTCCGCCGTCAAGGCCCATGACGTCACCGGCGAAATCACACGGCATCTTTCCCTGATACTCGATGTTGTGTATAGTGAAAAGCACCTTTACACCGCCGTACTGCGGGTAGAAACGGCGAAGGAAAACGGGAAGCGCGGCGGTCTGCCAGTCGTTGCAGTGGATGACGTCGGGAACAAACCCTGTCACTCCCATCGCCTCGATGACCGCACGGCTGAAAAAGGCGAACCTTTCGCCGTCGTCGTAGTCGCCGTAGATCGATTTGCCGTCCCTTGCAAAGTAATATTCGTTGTCTATGAAATAGTATTCGGGGCCTTTTCCGCCCTTGTATTTCCATATTCCGGTGTACTGGTTCCGCCATCCGAGCCGGGTGTTTGTCTCGGCTATGCAGCCGAGCTTATCCTTATAGCGCGGATCGTTTTTGATCCTTCCGTAAAGCGGGATGAATATCTTGACCTCGTGTCCCGCCGCCGAGAGCGCCTTCGGGAGCGCAAGCGCGACGTCGCCGAGCCCTCCGGTTTTTACGAACGGAGCCGCCTCCGAGGCGGCGAAAAGGATCTTCATACCGTTTCTCCCTTTTGGATGATCGTCGGGCTCTGAGGCGCGCCGATGATACTGCGGAGCTCGGTGACCGTGACTTCCTTGTCGATGATGGCGTTCTCGACTACCGCGCCCTCGCGTATCGTACAGCCCGCCATGATGACGGAGTTTCTGACGACGGCGTTCTTTTCGATGACGACGTTTCTGAACAGGACGGAATTGTCCACCCTGCCGAGAATACGGCAGCCGTCGGCAATGAGGCAGTCGGATGCGGACGAATATTCGCCGTAATAGGTGCTCACCTCGTCACGGACGGTCGTATAGATAGGCGCTTCGGGGCGGAATATCTCGTTTCTCACCCATTCTTCCTTAAGCATAAGGTTGTTTGTGTGATATTCTCTTATCGTGCGGTTGCGGAGCACGAGACCGTCGAACCGGAAAAACCCTATCGAGAGCGTGCCCTTGTTGAAGCCCTGCTGGATAAGGTCTCTTTCGAGGTGGTAGAAGCCCTTTGCGGCGAGCGAGGTGACGAGCTCGATGAGAAGGGAACGGCTTATTACGTACATTCCGATCGAGGAATACTGGCCTTTTTTCGCGGCGTAATTGAGGTATATCCCGTCGGTGTCCCTGCCGTTTACCGAATCGAAAACAAGCTCGGAGGTGCCTTTTTCGTCTTCCGGCACCTTTGCGGTCACGATGGTCATATCATTGCCCGACTCGATGTGCGATTTGATCACCGCCTTGAAGTCGATGTTGCAGATCGTGTCGGTGTCGGCAAGGATCACGTAGTCGGCGTCTTTGCCGTTAAGGAAAGTCAATGCCGCGCGGAGCTCCTCGATCTTTCCTCTGTATCCTCCGCTCGTTCCCGTAGAGAAGGGAGGGATGATCACAAGCCCGCCGCGCTTTCTGCTGAGGTCCCAGTCCTGGCAGTTGCCGAGGTGGTCGGTCAGAGAATGATAGTTATATTTCGTGATGACGCCGATGTCCATAATATCGGAGTTCACCATATTGGACAGAATAAAGTCGATGAGTCTGTATCTTCCGCCGAAGGGGACGGACGCTACCGTACGGCCTCTTGTGAGATTGTCAAGACCGTCGTTATACATTCCCGAAAAAATCAAACCAACTGCTTTCATTATCTCGTCCTCCTGCCTTATACTATTTCTTTCGGAAGGATCTTTTTGCCGTCTTCGATGATCTTTCCACTTCCGACGACGCTGATACCCCATTCTTCGGCGCACTTTTCTCCGCCGACCTCGGCGTTTCTGCCTATGACGCAGTTTTCGCCGATTATAGAGTATCTGACCGTTGCCTTTTCCTTTACGACCGAGTTGGGCATCATTACGGTATCGACGACTCTCGCGCCTTCCTCGATACGGCATCCCGTAGAGATGACGGAGTTTTCAACGTATCCCTTGACGATACAGCCCTCGGCGATGATGGCGTTTCTGACGCCCGATCCGTCGGCTATTATGGACGGCGGCTGAGCGTAGTTCCTCGAATAGATCTTGAAGCCCTTGGGGGCGTTCTGCTTCATCGGTCTTGCGGGGTCGAGCAGATCCATGTTCGCCTGCCACAGACTGTCAAGAGTTCCGACGTCCCTCCAATAACCGTCAAAGGTGTATGCGTAAAGCATACGTCCGTCGCGGAGAAGGGCGGGGATGACGTTCTTACCGAAGTCGTTTGAGGAGCTTTCGTCAGCCTCGTCGGCGATGAGGTACTTCTTCAGCGTTTCCCAGCTGAAAATATACACGCCCATGGAGGCGAGGTTGCTCTTCGGCACCTTCGGCTTCTCCTCAAACTCGGTTATCCTACCCTCGGTGTCGGTGCTCATTATACCCATTCTCGAAGCGTCGGAGAGCGGCACCGTTCTTACGGCTATGGTGCACTCGGCGTTCTTCCTACGGTGGTAATCGAGCATTTTCGAGTAATCCATCTTGTAGATGTGGTCGCCCGACAGTATGAGGACGTATTCAGGATTGTATCTTTCGATAAACGGAAGGTTCTGATAGATGGCGTTTGCCGTTCCCTTGTACCACATATTGTCCTTGGCGGTGGTATAGGGAGGAAGAACGTGGACGCCGCCGAAATTACGGTTAAGGTCCCACGGCTGTCCGTTGCCGATGTAATCGTTGAGCTCAAGCGGCTGATACTGTGTGAGAATACCTACGGTGTCGATCCCGGAGTTCACACAGTTTGACAGAGAATAGTCGATTATCCTGTATTTTCCGCCGAACGGTACCGCGGGCTTTGCGGTGTGCTCGGTCAATACGTACAGTCGGCTGCCCTGCCCTCCGGCAAGCAGCATAGCGATACATTCTTTTCTGCGTACGGTCATTACTTTTTGCCCCTTCCTGCCGTTTCCAGCAGTTTTCCTTTCAATATTTTCATTTATTTTTTGCCGTTATTTCCCTGCGGCATATATCATTTTATAAAACGTTGCGGACATCGGAGGCAGGTAAAGCTCCGCGCTCATCGGGAGACCGTCACATTCGCCTTTGTACGTCTTTGCCCTCTGAAGGACGGCTCCGCTTCCGCCGAATCTTTCCTCGTCGCTCGAAAATACCGGCTTAAGGATACATTTTTTCGGCACGCCGATACGGTAATTGTACCTCGGTACGGGGCAGAAGTTGAAGACGGCGATGATCTCGTCCCCGCTCCTGTCGATCCTGCGGAAGACTATCACACTGTTGTCGCGGTCGCCTACCCTTATCCACCGGAATCCGTCCCAGTCGGTATCGTTTTCCCACAGCGGCTTTTCGTCTCTGTAAAAACGGTTGATCTCCTTGACGTACTGCTTGAACTGCCTGTGCTTGTCGTAGGAGAGAAGGAGCCAGTCAAGCTCCTTTTTGTAGTCCCATTCTATGAACTGACCGAGCTCGTTGCCCATGAAGTTCAGCTTTTTGCCGGGATGGGCGATCATATAGGCGTACATCGCCCTGAGGTTGTCAAACTTTGCGCCGTAGTCGCCGGGCATCCTACCGATGACGGAGAGCTTGCCGTGCACGACCTCGTCGTGCGAGATCGGGAGCACGTAGTTTTCGGAGAAAGCGTAGGTCATCGAGAAGGTCAGCTTGTCGTGCAGCCCCTTGCGCATGAGCGGGTCTGCCGAAAAATAATCGAGCGTGTCGTGCATCCAGCCCATATTCCATTTGAAGTTGAAGCCGAGGCCTCCGTCGTAGCCGGGTTTCGTGACCATAGGAAAGGCGGTCGATTCCTCGGCGATCATCATGACCGTCGGGTCGGCGGCGAAGGCCGCGGAGTTCATATCCCTGAGCAGCTTTACGGCGTTGCGGTTGATCTTTCCGCCGTCCGAGTCGGCTCTCCACCACCCGTCCTGCCTGCCGTAGTCGAGGTAGAGCATCGACGCTACTGCGTCAGCCCTTATTCCGTCGATGTGGTATTCCCTTATCCAGAAGCAGACGTTGGAGATGAGGAATGATCTTACCTCGTTGCGGCTGTAATCGAAGATGCAGGTGCCCCATTCGGGGTGTTCGAGGAGCAGGGGATCGGGAGATTCGTAGAGATAATCGCCGTCAAAGCGGTAAAGCCCGCTCTCGTCCTTCGGAAAGTGCGCACCGACCCAGTCGAGGATGACGCCTATTCCGGCGCGGTGGCATTTGTCGATAAGATACATGAAGTCGTGAGGCGTGCCGTAGCGGGAGGTCGGAGCGTAATAGCCGGAGACCTGGTATCCCCACGAATCGTCAAGCGGGTATTCCGAAACCGGGAGAAGCTCTATGTGCGTATAGCCCATCTCCTTGACGTAGGGGACGATCTCGTCGGCAAAATGCCTGTACGAAAACTGGTTCCCGTCGGCGTACTTGCGCCACGAGCCGATGTGGAGCTCGTAGATGTTGACGGGTGACCCGATGATATTTCTGCTTTTCTTCTTCTCGTAATATGCTGCGTCGTGCCAGTCGAAGCCGCCTATGTCATAGACCTTCGAGGCGGTCTCCGGGCGCATTTCCATGTGAAAACCGAAGGGGTCGCTCTTGAAGATGAAATCGCCGTCCTTCGTCTCTATGTAATATTTGTAGCTGTCAAAGTCGGCGGCATCCGGCACCGTCTGCTCCCACACGCCACCGATCCTGTCCATTACGGGAACGTCGGTCCTCCATCCGTTGAAGGAGCCGACAACCCTCACGCTCAAAGCGTCGGGTGCGAAAACTCTGAATACGTATCCGCCGTTTACGTCGGGATGACAGCCGAAAAAGCCGTATGCGTCGTCGCATACGCCGTCGTAGTATCGTCGAAGCAAATCGGTTTTTTCCATACTATCCCCTTGTACCATAATTATTTACTAATGATTATAACCCAAAACGGCGCTTTTGTCAATATCATATAATAT
>JAGHTD010000078.1 GCA_018065475.1 Candidatus Colimorpha enterica | reverse complement strand
ATACCATATACCCCCCCCCTGGCATCAACCCTTTTTTGTATTTTTTTCAAAAAAAAATAAAAAAAGTCCGTTCCCGGACTTTTTTGATAATTATTGCTTTTTTTCGCCGATCTTCGGCTCTTTTCCCTCGCGGAGGCGTGCGATGTTGACCCTGTGCATAAAGACGAGGAGCATGCAGGCGACGAAAAGGAAGCCGACGGCGAGCGAGCCGTGACCGATATGGTATTTTGATGAGAAGAAATTATAGTACACGACGGGCATGAGCATTGCCGTTATGACAGAGGCGAGCGAAACGTACTTCGTGAAAAACACTATCAGCACGAACACAACGAGAGCTATCAGGAAGCACACCGGCTCCATGCAGAGAAGCATTGAAGCGGTGACGGCGACGCATTTTCCGCCCTTGAAACCGTAGAAGCAGGGAAAAGCGTGGCCTATCGCACAGCACATCCCGGCGAGGGCTCCCCAGTCGTAACCGCAAAGAAATCTTGCAAGAAGCACCGCCACGGCGCATTTGAGGAAATCGCAGAGCAGCGTAAGCACCGCCGCTCCCTTTCCGTAGGTGCGGAGCATATTGGTCGATCCCGCATTTCCGCTTCCGTGTGTTCTTATGTCGTCGTGATATTTCAACTTTGAAATGATGATCGCTGGGTTGACGCTCCCGAGAAGATAACCGATAACGGCGCAAAGAACTATCGCAATATAATAAACGGCGATATGGAGTTTCCCCGCCTCGATCAGCTTCGGGATAAGCCCGATAAAGAGGTATTCTTTCATTTGTCGTCACCGCCGCGCTCGCGGATTATCAGCTTTATGGGAGTACCCTTGAAGCCGAAAACGTCGCGAAGCTGATTTTCGATATATCTCTGATAGGAGAAGTGGAAAAGCTCGGCGTTGTTGCAGAAGATGACGAAATTGGGAGGGCAGACGCCCGTCTGCGTCATATAGTATATCTTCAAGTACTTTCCCTTGTCGGACGGGGGCTGAACTCTCGTCGTGGCGTCGTTGAGAACGTCGTTGAGCGTTCCCGTGGAGATACGCTGTCTCGACTGTTCATATACTTCGTTGATGAGCGGGAACAGCCTGTCAACTCTTTGCCCCGTCTTTGCGGAGATGAAAAGAAGCTCGGCGTAAGGCATGAACGAAAAAGCGATCCTCACCTTTTCGGTGAATTCGGCGACGGTGCCGTTGTCCTTCTCAATGAGGTCCCACTTGTTGACACAGATAATGCAGGGCTTGCCCGCCTCGTGAGCTATGCCCGCGATCTTGACGTCCTGCTCGGTGACGCCCTGCTCGGCGTCGATCATCATTACGCAGACGTCGGCGTTATCGACCGAGAGCTTCGCCCTGAGGACACTGTACTTCTCTATCGGGTCAAGCACCTTGCTCTGCCTTCTTATGCCCGCGGTATCGACGAAAATATACTTTCCGTATTCGTTCTCGACCGGTGAGTCGATCGCGTCCCTCGTCGTGCCGGGAACGTTTGAAACGATAAGACGCTCGGTACCGAGGATCTTGTTGATGATAGAGCTCTTTCCGGCGTTCGGCTTGCCTATGACGGCAACTCTGATCGACTCGTCGATGTCCCCCTCTTCCTCGGTCTCCGGCATAAAGGAGATCACTCTGTCAAGGAGGTCGCCCGTGCCGTTTCCGTGCATTGCGGAGATCGGGATCGGATCGTCCTTGAAACCGAGTGAATAGAACTCGTAGAACTCGGCGGGAGGAAGTCCCGTCTTGTCCGCCTTGTTGACGGCGACGATGACCGGCTTTTTGCTCTTTATCAGCATAGTCGCTATGCTCTTGTCGTCGTCGGTCATTCCGACGGTGACGTCGGTGAGGAAAACGATGACGTCGGCGGTCTCTATCGCCGCCTCCGCCTGCCTTCTCATATATTCAAGCATCGCGTTGTCGGTGCGGGGCTCGATACCTCCCGTGTCAACGAGAAGAAAGCTCCTGCCGTTCCACTCCGCTTCGTGATATATCCTGTCGCGGGTGACACCGGGAGTGTCTTCAACTATCGAAACACGCTTGCCCGTGATCTTGTTGAACAGCGTGCTTTTTCCTACGTTAGGTCTTCCGACTATCGCGCATATAGGTAAACTCATTTTCTTTTCCTTTGCGTTTGTCCGTAAAATCGTTTTATGAAAGCGTCATTATCTTTTCGACGAACTCGTAGCCGTCGTTATCGACGAACTCGATCCTGACGTTCAGCTTCTTTTCGAGCCATCCGGGGGTGGTGTCGTCAAGAAATCTCTCCTTGTCGTATCTCAGCATAGAGGACGAGAGGAAGAGCGTGTTTCCGAGGTCCTCGCCTCTTAACTGATGATACAGGTCGTTGCCGGTCAGAAGTCCGGTAACGGTGATGTTGTCGCCGAAAAAGTCGTTCTTGATATTATATACCTTACAGTTAAGGCCGCCGCACTTCTCTTTCAGCTCATCAACAAGGGAGGAAATGAAACCGAAAGCGGCTCCGCCGGTGGCTATCGAGCATTTTCTCTGTTTGAAAACGTCGTAATCGCCGAGATCCTCGATGGCGTGCGAGAACTCTTCCCTCATCGAGGTTATCATTCCGACGCCGTTTTCAAGCTGAGGATAACCGTCGTAGGTTTCTCCGCCCGGGAGAGGCCTGCCCGCCTTGATGTAGAACTCATCGGAGGCGTAAACCAGCCCGCACCCGTTCTTCGCCCTGAAAGCGTCGGAAAAGCTCTCGACCTGCGAGATGACCTCCGCGCACTCTTCGGCATCGAACGGTTCGAGGTGGAAAAGCCCTTCTCTGTACTTCGTCAGACCCGCGGGCACGACCGAAACGCTCGTGACCTGCGGATAAAGCGAAGCAAGATCGTTCATCGTTCTGTCAAGCTCTTTGCCGTCGTTGACGCCCTTGCAGAGGACGATCTGACAGTGCATTTCAATCTCCGCGTCGGCGAGTTTTCTCATCGTATCCATGATCTTCCCCGCAAAGCGGTTGTTGAGCATGGACATTCTCAGCTCGGGATTGGTCGTATGCACCGATATGTTCATCGGCGTCATACGCATCTTGATGATCCTGTCTATATCGCCGTCGTCCATATTGGTCATCGTGATATAGTTGCCCATAAGGAAGGAAAGGCGGGAGTCGTCGTCCTTGAAATAAAGGGCTTCCCTCATTCCCTTCGGGAGCTGATCTATGAAACAGAATATGCACTTGTTCCGGCAACACTTCTTTTCGTCCATGAGGAAGGAGTCGAACTCCAGCCCCACATCGTCGTACTGCGGTTTTCTTATCGTGACGTCAAAAAGCTCGGCCCCTCTGTGAATGAGAAGCCTTACTTTGCTCTCGGTTATATAATATCTGTAATCGAGAACGTCGTTTATATCGTTGCCGTTTATACGGACGATGATGTCGCCTCTTTTGACGCCGGCGATGTCAGCCGCCGAGCCGGTCAGCACGTTTTTAACTGTAACCATGTTTTTTCCTTTTTCAAAAATAAAGCCCACCGCATAGCGGAGGGCCCATTTGTGCAAAATACGTAATACACCCTATGCGGAAAGGCATCCGCGGAGGATGCACCGTAGAGGCATAATCAGTCGTTCTCTGTTTCGAGAATCTCCTTTTTGCCGAGATATGTTCCGCAATTCTTGCATACTCTGTGCCTCAGGGTATATTCACCGCACTTGGGGCATTTTGTCATTCCGGGAAGAGCGAGCTTCCAAGTGCTGGAACGTCTCTTATCACGTCTTGCCTTTGATGTTTTATGCTTCGGTACTGCCATATTGATACGCCTCCTTCAGAAATAATTTACTAATCG
>JAGHTD010000049.1 GCA_018065475.1 Candidatus Colimorpha enterica | reverse complement strand
AAATTAACATCCTGTAACGAGCGCGGAGAGCTTTTTCAGCGCCTTCATCCTTATTCGGTATATCGTCGCCCTCTCGACTCCGAGCGTGAGGCAGAGATCCTCCACCGCATATTTTGTCCTTTCACCGAAAAGGGCATCGACGACGTCCCTCTCCCTGCCGTCGAGGCAGGACAGGGCGAGGGAGAGGTATTCGTACGCCTTCTCGCCTTCCCTCACCTCTTTGTTCAGCATCTCCCGACCGGTATCCTCGCCGTATTTGTCGAGCAGAGCGAGCGCCTTTTCCGCTCTTTCCCCTCTTTTCACACCTTCGTACAGCCCGGAAATATAGTTTTCGGTGTCTGCGTATTTCCCGATATTCCGCATTTTTGCTCCTTTTTTGTCCTTTTTCGGGAAAAATCATTGACAAACGCTCTGATATATGGTAAAATAAACATCCACCGATATTTTGGTGATTTTCCCGATTTCACATATTATGTATGATGTTTTCCCGATTTGTGGAAATATGATACCACATATCAGGGAAAATGTCAATAGGATTTACCGATTTCAAGCATTTTTATTCGGAGTAAAAATATGTTCAAAGACACGTTTGCCCAACTGATGGCAGAAAAGCACGTAAACGCACTCGGCGTTGCCGCGGGGATAGGAGTTCCCAAGAGCATTGTCTATTGCTGGAAAAACGGAGAGAGGGAGCCGAGCATGGAAAATCTCGTCCGCCTCGCCCGCTTTTTCGGCGTTTCCATCGAGCGCCTCTGCGATATGCCCACTCCGGTAGAGACCGTAGGCGACAGGGAGCTTGCCATGATGCTCCGAGCAACCGAGAATGTTTCAAAGGAGACCTACGAAAGGGTGCTGAAGCAATTCAAAGACAACCTGCGCTTCTACCTCACCGTCTCCGGCGCTCCAATCCCGACCGATGACGAAAGTCAGAGCAGATAAGATACGCTCCGCCGCCGTTTCCCTGCTTCTCAAACAGAAAAACCTCGAGGGGTGCTATGCAATCTGCTTTCTCGATTTCGCGCACCTTATCACGGGAAGAGACGACGTTTCGATAGGAAGCTATGAGGCGTTCTGCTCAAAGACGGAAGCCGAGCCGCTGCCCGACGAAGTGAAAGGCGCGGCGGTAAAATACGGGAATAGGAACTACGTCTTCTACGACGGCACATCATATCCCTCGCCCGACTGCTTCCGCACCGTCCTGCACGAGCTCGGGCATATATTTCTCTCTCATTCCCTGCCTCCCGACAAGACGCAGGAGGATGAAGCCGAGAGATTTGCGGACGAGTTCCTTATGCCGGAATGTGTCCTGCGCTACCTTTCCGACGCGGACGGAAAGGCGCTTACGCCGTCGGTGCTGACAGGATATTTCCCCGTCACCGAAGCCGACGCCGAAAGAAGAACGGGCGAAGTCCTCGCCTCCCATCCGCATACCTTAACCCACGACGAAGAGATCCTGCTCGTCAGACTCTTCGGCAATATAAAGAAACCAAAGGAGAAAAAAGAAAATGTCTGAAGAATGTTCTCATGACTGTTCGCATTGCTCGTCAAACTGCGCTTCAAAGAAAAGTCTCATCGAGCCCTGCAACGCATCCAGCCATATAAAGAAAGTCATCGGCGTAGTCAGCGGTAAAGGCGGTGTCGGAAAGTCACTTGTGACCTCCCTTCTCGCCGTCGAAATGAACCGCAAAAAATACAGCACCGCCATCCTCGATGCCGATATCACCGGCCCGTCGATCCCGAAGATCTTCGGCGTCAAAGGCCCCGTTACGGGAGACGAAAAGGGTATCACCCCCGCCCTCTCCGAAAACGGAATAAAGATCATGTCCCTCAACCTCCTCCTCGACGACGAGAAGACTCCCGTCGTATGGAGAGGCCCCGTCATCGCGGGTACCGTCAAGCAGTTCTGGACCGACGTGTGGTGGGACGACGTTGACTATATGTTCGTCGATATGCCTCCCGGGACGGGCGACGTTCCGCTCACGGTCTTCCAGTCGATCCCCCTCGACGGTATCGTGATCGTCACCTCGCCTCAGGAGCTCGTCTCCATGATCGTCTCAAAGGCGGTCAATATGGCAAAGCTCATGAACATCCCCGTCATCGGCCTCGTCGAGAATATGAGCTACCTTAAATGCCCCGACTGCGGTAAGGAGATCCCCGTATTCGGCGAATCGCACATAAACGAGATCGCGGACAGCTACGGTCTTCCCGTCCTCGCCCGCATCCCCCTCAACCCCGAGTTCCCCGTCCTCTGCGACGGCGGTAAGATCGAAAACACTTCCGACAATTCCGCCGCGCCCGCCGCAGAGGCGATCGAAGCACTCTGAACCGGCAGGGAATGAAACCGTCGGGACGAAAAAGAAACAATAAACGGAAAAGGAGAGCAGCAGGTATGATATTTGCGATAATTGCAGCAGTCCTGCTGCTCATTCTTTTCGCTCTTTTCGCGTGCAGTGAGGAGCTGACCGTCACCTCTTACGTGATAAGTACCGATAAGGTGATCGACAGCGTGAAGATCCTTCAGGTTTCCGACCTGCACAACGCCCTGTACGGAAAGGATCAGTGCGTCCTTATCTCGGAGATCGACCGGCTCGACCCCGACGTCATCGTGATGACGGGCGACATCGCCGATCCCCGCGACGACAATGAAGAAAACGCCTTTTCGCTCTGCCGTATGCTCGCCGAAAAGTACCCATGCTATTACGTTATCGGAAATCACGAGAACGCCTACCCGGGCAGGGTGTCGAAGATCTGCGCCCGCTTCGCCGAGACGGGGGTCAAACCTCTGCGCGGCAGCGGTGAAAAGCTGAAGATCGGAGACAGCGACATACTCATCGCGGGAGTTGACGACCCCCTCGCCTCCCCCGACTACAACCTCCGTATGTGGGAAAATCAGCTCAACGACTGCTGTGAAATGATAGAAAAGGGCGTCTTTTCCGTCCTTCTCTCCCACCGTCCCGAGTGCGTGAACGATTACAAGGCGACCGACTTCGATCTTATCCTCGCGGGACACGCCCACGGCGGTCAGGTCCGCATACCGAAGATATGCGAGCAGGGGCTCTACGCTCCGCACCAGGGCTGGTTCCCGAAATACACCTCCGGCAGATTTGAGCTGAAGGAAGGACAAACGCTGATCGTCTCGAGAGGCCTCAGCAAGTTCGTCCGTCCCCGCGTTTTCAACAGACCGGAGCTCGTTCTCATCACGGTCGAACCAAAATGAAATATCAGTATTCGGATACCAATAAAAGGTATTACACCTACGATTATTTTCTGAAAAAGACCTTCGGCGGAAAAACGATCAAAATCCCCCTCGACGGCGGATTCACCTGCCCCAACATCGACGGCAGCCGCGGAAGAGGCGGATGCACCTATTGCTCGAAGGAGTGCCTGCCGTACAGAGGCAGACCGCTTGCCGAGCAGTTTGAGGAAGCAAGGCGACCGCTGATGAAAAAATGGTGGCGCGACGGCATGACCGAACGCTACATCCCCTATTTTCAGGTCTTTTCCGGCACCTACGCCGACGTCGAAAAGCTCCGCGCGCTTTATTACGGTGCACTTGCGCTTCCGCACACCGTAGGGCTTTCGGTCGCCACACGCGCCGACTGTCTGAACGGCGAGGTCGTTTCGCTCCTCAGAGAAATATCGGAAAAGACGTTTCTCACCGTCGAGCTCGGTCTTCAGACCGTCCACGAGGAAACGGCGGAACGGATCAATCGCTGTCACACCTACCGGGAGTTCCTTGACGGCTACGAAAAGCTCGAAGGGATCAACCGCTGTATCCATATTATCAACGGCCTCCCGGGCGAAGACCGTGATATGATGATCGAAACGGCAAGAGAGATCGCTCTGCTCCGTCCGCACGCGGTCAAGATACACATGCTGTACCTTGAAAAAGGGACTGAAATGGCACGGCAGTATCAGGAAAAGCCCTTCCCGATACTTACGCTTGACGAATACGTCTCAACGGTCGTTGAACAGCTCGAATATCTCCCGCCCGACACCGTGATCGGAAGACTCACCGGCGACGGCAGAAAAGACAGACTGATCGCTCCTTTATGGACCGAAAAGAAGTTCTGCGTCCTCAACGAGATCGACAAGCTCTTCGCCTCCAAGGACAGCTGTCAGGGTGCAAAATACGGGAATTAAATACGATAAAATCGTCTCGGCGTCCTCACGGACGCCTTTTTTGATCGAAAGAGTGATAACACGGTGCCGCCGCTTCCCGCTCATCATCTCCGAGCGCAATTTGCATTTTTTCCGACATATTGTGACAAAATCAGCCAAAATGCATAACATTTTGAACGATTTTTTGCAAAACTGTTGACAAATACCGATCAATATGTTATAATCTGTTCAGTAATATTATGGCTACGTGCCAATAAAACAAAGGAGAAAACAAATGAAGAAGTTTTTAGCAATGCTTCTTGCTCTCTGCTTCGTATTCGCCATTGTTGCCGGATGTTCCAAAGACCCCGGTACAGTAGGCGACGACACGACGGGCGGTTCCGGCGACGTAACGACCGCCGGCGAAGAAAAGAAGTGGTATGCTGATCTCGACTACAAGGGCATGGACATACTCATCGCCTGCCGTGGTGTATCCTATGACGACTACGTCATCGGACGTGAGAACAGCGGCGACATCGTTTGGGATTCCGTTTACGACACAAACGAGAAG
>JAGHTD010000100.1 GCA_018065475.1 Candidatus Colimorpha enterica | reverse complement strand
GTCAAGGGCAAGAACGAGATCCGTGTTCTCGTCCCGAAATGGGCGGTCGCAACATACGTCGAGGACCAGGATTTCATCCGCTACAACGGCATTTTCCGTTCGGTATTCATCCTTTACAGGGACACCGACCGTATCAGCGACGTTTTCGTCCGCACTTCCCTCTCCGACAAGTATGACAAAGCGGAGATCAGCGTCGAAATAGAAAAGACCGGAAGCGGCCGCTTCACATATTCGCTCATCTCTCCCGACGGCGAGGAAGTGAAAAAAGGCCGTGCCGACAGCTCGTTCTCGATCTCTCTCGACAAGCCCCTGCTCTGGAACTGCGAGGAACCTAACCTTTACCGTCTCGTCCTTCACAGCGGAAGCGAATACATCAATATCAACGTCGGAATCCGCCGCGTAGAGGTCAGAAACAAGGTCGTTCTTCTCAACGGCAAAAAGTTCAAGATGAAGGGCGTTAACCGCCACGACAGCCATCCCGTCCTCGGTTATACCACGCCTTTCGATCATTTTCTCAAGGACCTTCTCATCATCAAGTCCTGCAATCTCAACACGATAAGGACATCCCATTACCCCAACGACCCGCGTCTTCCCGGTCTCTGTGACATTCTCGGCATTTTCCTTGTTTCCGAAGCAGACCTCGAGACCCACGGTATGCAGAAGATCCGCCACGGCTGGGGCAAGCTGACAAGCAGCCCCGAATGGACGCACGTCTATCTCGACAGGGCGGAAAGACTGCTCGAACGCGACAAGAACCACCCCGCAACGCTTATTTGGTCTGTCGGCAACGAGAGCAGATGCGGTCTCAACTTCGACAAGATGATGGAATACTTCAAGACCCGCGATCCCGACCGCCTCGTTCACAGCGAGGACGTCACGAGATTCTATACGGGACAGTATCTGAACTCCGACAAGCCGGAGGACAAAAAGGTCTTCAATTCCACTCTCAACGACGTTGACAGCCGTATGTACCCGACTGTCGAGGAAGCGCTCTCCCTCTACGGAAACAACTCCGACACCGAACGTCCCTTCTTCTTCTGCGAATACGCCCACGCAATGGGCAACGGCCCCGGCGGTCTCAAAGACTACTGGAACGGCATTTACTCCTGCGATTCAATGCTCGGCGGCTGTGTGTGGGAATACTGCGACCACTCGTTCGCGCTCCCGCTCAAAAACGGAAGCGTCAAATACTGCTACGGCGGCGACTTCGGTCATTTCCCCAACGACGGCAACTTCTGCGTTGACGGTCTCGTTCACCCCGACAGAAGCTTCTCGACCGGCATGAAGGAGCTGAAGCAGGTCTCGCTCCCCATCGAGGTCGAGCTCATCGACCGTGAAAAGGGCGAATACAAGATCACCTGCCATACATTCTTCAGAAATCTCGAAAAGGATTACGCCCTCGGCTGGTATTCGGAGCAGAACGGTGTGAGAGCCGCAGAAGGCAAGCTCGCCCTCCGCCTCAAGCCATGGGAGGAAAAGGTTTTCACCCTCGACACGAAGACCTCCGCAGGCAGTCCCGCGACCGTCACCTTCGTTCTCACCTACAAGAAGAACACCCCTTGGGCAAACAAGGGCGACGAAGCCGGATTCAGACAGATCGTCCTTGACGCTTCGCCCTATATCCCCTCCGTCCTTCCTCAGAGAAGAGGAAAGAACGAGATCGTCGAGACCGTAACGACACTCACCGTCACCTCCCGCAGGAGCGAGTTCGTCTTCTCAAAGATCAGCGGAAAGCTGACCGAGATAAGATTCAACGGCAAGAAGGTCGCCGAGGGCTTCGACTTCTCACCCTGGAGGGCGCCGACGGACAACGAAATGCGCTCCGCGCCGAGGTTCAGAAGCAAGGGGCTCGACTGCCTCGTATCGACCAAGCTCTCCTTCTCCCACACTGAGAACAAGTCAACCGTAAAGGTGATTTCCGAGGCGGAATACGTTCCCGTCTCCTTCGGCGAGGGCATCAGGGTGCGCACCGAATACAGAATATCGAGAGGCGAGGTCAAGGTCAAGGCAAACGTCAAGGTCGGTGATTTCGAGTATCTGCCGCGTTTCGGCTTCGATTTCGAGTCGATTTGCTCCGATACATTCACTTTCTTCGGCTACGGCCCCGACAACAGCTACGTTGACAAGAAGTGCTCCGCACGTCTTGCCCTGTACTCGATCCCGGTTTCGGAGAGCTACGAGCACGCTCTGAAGCCGCAGGAAGGAAGCAGCCGTTACGGCGTCTCCTTCGCCGAGATAGAAGGCAAAAAGAGAGGGATCCGCATAACCTCCTCCGACAGCCCGGAGATCTCGGTCTGCCCCTACTCCGTCTCACAGCTTGAAACGGTCGGTCACGACTGCGATCTTAAAGCCGACGGAAAGACGTACGTGCAGATCAACTACAAGCAGTCGGGTATCGGCTCCGAATCCTGCGGACCGATCCTCCCCGAAAAATACCGCCTGAACGAAAAGACGTTCAAATATTCGTTCACGATCTCACCGTTCTGACATGATAAAAAGCAGTCAAGGTTTTCCTTGACTGCTTTTCGTTTATTTGGATGTTTTCTTTTCCGTTCTCGTCGGCTCGAACCGTCTCGGCGTGAACACGAAGAGCATGGGATAGAGCTCCAATCTGCCGAGGAGCATTGCAAGCCCGAGGATAACCTTCGACAGCGTCGAATAATCCGCAAACTGCGGCGACGCGAGCTTCGTGCTGAAGCAGGGACCGATGTTGTTGAGGCAGGAAAGGACCGACGTGAATATCATCTCGAAGTCAAACGGCTCGTAGGACAGAAGAAGCACGATGATCGCAAAGATGATAGCGTACAGGGTGAAGTATATACCCACTCCGTCCGTCGTCTCGTCGTCCACCTTCTTGCCGTCGAGGCGAACGACGTTCACCGAACGGGGATAGAAGGTCTTGGTCAGATTTCTCTTGCAGGATTTGAACATCAGCATCACTCTCGAAAGCTTGAGGCCTCCGGCGGTAGAACCGGCGCATCCGCCGATGAACATAAGGGCGATCATAATTATCTTTGAGAAGGTCGGCCACGCGTTTATGTCAGCCGTACCGTAGCCCGTAGTGGATGCAAGCGAGGCGGTCTGGAACGCCGCGTGACGGATAGATTCCGAAATGCTGTTGTAGATAGGATAGATATTTACCGCCATGGCACCCGCCGCGACGGTGAGGATGAGCAGGAACAGCCATAGCTCACGGCTCGAAAGCGCATCCTTTATCCTGCCTATGACGATAAAGTAATAAAGGTTGAAGTTGATCGCGAAGATCACCATAAACGCCGTGATCACCCACTGCGTATAGGGGCTGAACGATCCGATACTGTCGCCGAGGGTTCCGAAGCCGCCCGTTCCGGCGGTTCCGAGAGCGTGGACGATACTTTCAAAGAAGTTCATATCGCCCGCCCACAGCAGGATCGTTTCGACAAGGGTCAGTACGATGTAGAGAAGATACAGCACCTTTGCTGTGTCCTTCACCCTCGGGACGAGCTTGCCGACGATAGGACCGGGCATCTCCGCCTTCATTATGTGCATCGACCTGCCGTTTTTCTCGTCGGAAGGCATAAGCGCCATTATGAAGACGAGCACGCCCATTCCGCCTATCCAGTGCGTAAAGGAACGCCAGAAAAGCATTCCGTGGGTCATTGCCTCTATTCTTTCGCCGCTGAGGATCGTGGCTCCGGTTGTCGAAAATCCGCTTGCGGTCTCGAAGAACGCGTCGGCGAAGGAAGGGATACAGCCGTCTATGACGAACGGGACCGCACCGATAAGCGATACCGCCAGCCAGGCGATACCGACTATCATCAGTCCCTCTCTCGTGAAGAGGAGACGGTCTTTTTCACCCTTACTGCGAGACGGGAAATATATCGCCGCCCCCACGGCTATCGTGATGATGATCGTCATTCCGAAGCTCTGCGCGGAATGGTATTCGCTGTATATCAGCGATACTATAAGCGGAAGGACCATGAGGAGCCCGGTGAGGGCGAGGATCCTTCCGGTCATATTGATTACGATTTTTCTGTTCATACCGTTTTACCGTCAGAGCAGAACGTCGTCGAGGCAGGAGAGCTTGCTTTCCGCCGCGATGACGATGATCTTATCGTTGACCTCTATCGAGTCAAGGCCTCCGGGAATTATGTTCTTACCGTTGCGCACGATTGCGGAAATAAGGACGTTGTTCTTCATTTTAAGATCCTTGAGCGGGACGCCGATGAGCTTCTCGTTCCCCTTGACGGAGAACTCGAGCGCTTCGACCTTGCCGTCAAAGAGCTTGTAGAGCGATTCGATATTGTTGTTGTCCGTGGAATTGTTGATCGCACGGGCGTATTTCGATATGACGTTTGAAACCGAGTCCTTGGGAGAGATGACCGTTTCAAGCCCGAGCGGTGAGGACATCTTTTTCAGCGCGTCGCCGTTGACCTTTGCGACGACCTTGGGCACCGACTGGTTGGATGCGAAAATCGACGTAAGGATGTTGATCTCGTCAAATCCGGTGAGAGCAACGAACGCGTCGCTTGACAGAAGTCCCTCTTCGATGAGGATATCGTGCTCCGTTCCGTCGGCGACGATCACCCTTGCGCCGGGGAGCTGTTCGCAGAAGTCCTCGCAGACCTTCTTGTCCTTATCTATTATGCAGACGGACGAACCGCCGTCGATGATCTTCTTTGCAAGATAATAGCCCACTCTCGATCCGCCGAGGATCATGATGTTCTTTGCCTTCTTCTGGAAGACACCGAGCTGACGCATGAGTTTGTTGATCTCCGCCTGCGCGCCAGTAACGCCGATGAGATCCCCGCCTTTGAGCTCAAACGAGCCGCCGGGGATGAATACCTCATCGCCCCTCTGCACACAGCAGACGAGGACTTTCGCCTTATATTTTTCTCTTAACTGGAAAAGCGTCACGCCGTCGAGCACGGAATCGTCGCGGAGGTGGAGCTCCACCATTTCAAGACCGTTGGAGAAGGTCTCTATCTTCATCGCGGAAGGAAGGCGAAGGATATTGTATATCTCGTTTGCGGCGAGCTTCTCGGGGTTGAGCGCGTGGGCGAGCTGAAGCTCCCTTTTCAGGAAGCCGAGACTGCTGTCGTTGTATTCCGGCTTTCTTATTCTTGCGACGGTGTTTGCGGCTCCGAGGCGCTTTGCGATGAAGCAGCTCATCATATTCAGCTCATCGCTGCCCGTCACGGATACGAAAAGCCCGCAGTGCCCCACGTCGCATTCGAGCAGAACGTCGTGGTCGGCACCGTTGCCGTTTACACCCATAACGTCGTAAGTCTCTGTCACCGAAGCGATAACGTCCGGGTTGGTATCGACGGCAATTATATCGTGCCCCTCTGCGGCAAGAGAAGCGATTATCGCCTGTCCGATTTTTCCGCATCCGACAATAATGATCTTCATAAATAAAACCTCACAAATATTTATATTATTATATCACTTTTTTTACCAAAATGCAAGGTTTTTCATTATTGCGGTGAACATATCGTGTTTTTTCTTGACATAACCTGTATAATATGGTAAAATAATAGCAAATATCAGGCAGGTGAAACAAATAATGAAAAAGATTTTTGCCGTTCTTCTCGCCGCTGCCGCACTGATCTGCTTATCGGTCACGGCATCCGCCGCAGTACATCTGAACGACGGCGTCTCTATCCTCAATCCTCAGAAAAACATCCACGGTCAGGGCTACGAATGGGACAACATCCACGACACCCTGACGCTGAACAACCTTTACATCGACACTACCGATGAATACGGTATGAAGCTCCCCGACGGTGCGACCGTCATCCTGAAAGGGACGAACTACATCAAGGCATCGTCCTACGCCCTCTACCTCGGAGGCAAGGTGCAGTTCAAAGGTAACGGAAAGCTGATCCTCGAAGGCGAGACGGGCGTTTTCTGCAATTCTTCCGACAAGACCGACAACGTGAGCATAATTTCCGGCAAGTATGAGATAAATGCGTCGAAGACGGGCATCCGCTCCGCCGTCCAGGATATTTATCTGACGGGAGCGAAGATGAAAATATCGGCAGGTGAGATCGCCGCCGACGTGCACAGTCTTTCGGTCGCCGACGGGATGAAGCTTACCGCCGACGCACCGCTGAAAGCCGCGTATCTTCTTGCGGTAGAAGCGTGCGACGTCACCGTTGACGCCGGGAGCAAGGGTCCCGCCCTTTATTCCGCAGGCCGACTCACGGTCGACAGAGTTGACGTTGCGCTCTCCGCGTCTTCATCTCCCTCCGACACCGAATACGACGGAGGAAGCTACATCCGCACGAAGTCGAACTGGAAATATATGAAGAGCAGCATCATCTTCGGCGAAAACGTCTCCTTTGCCGTTGACGTCATACTCTTCGTACTTCTCATCGGCGTCATCGCCGCGCTGATTCTTCTCCCGAAATACTTCAAAAAGAAGAAGCTTGAGAAGATTTTGAAGGAGAAGATGTAAACAAATTGTTAATAAATATTTCTTCTGTTGCATTTTGACGAGAAATATGATAAAATACACAAGTTAATTACGGGCGGTCCTCTGCGGCTCTGCACGAACGTCCGATACCATTCAAGGAGGAAGCCAAAATGGATATGATCAAGGCTTTTACAGAAGAGCAGCTTAAAAAGGGAGTTCCCCAGTTCAACATCGGTGACGACGTCGAAGTTTACAACCGCATCGTTGAGGGCGAACGCACAAGAACACAGATTTTCAAGGGTACCGTTATCGCCAAGAACGGCGGCGGCATCTCCGAGACCTTCACTGTAAGACACATCGCTTACGGTGTCGGCGTTGAAAAGACTTTCCCGATCCACTCTCCCAACGTTGAGAAGGTCGTTGTCACCAGAGTCGGTAAGGTAAGAAGAGCAAAGCTCTACTACCTCAGAGAAAGAACCGGCAAAAAGGCAAAAGTCAAGGAAGATATCTGAACATAAAACCCGTTCCTCGGAACGGGTTTTTGTTATGAAAAAGGCCCACGGCTGCAAAGCACCGCGGGCTTTCTTTATATCTTGAAATACTTTCTGAACTCGGGGAGATAACCGATCTTGTCGGGTGTGTTTGCCGGGTACTGGATGAAGCCGTAGCCGGGGTGCTGATTTGCCTCGACGAAGGTGGGGCCGTTCTCGGTTATGGCGACGTCCCAGCCGATATAACGTATCTGCGGGATCTTCACCGCCGCTTTCAACACAAGCTCCTTTGCCTCCTCCCACATCGGGATCTGATAGCCGTAGAGCTTCACTCCCGTATCGGGGTGCGTCTCATAGACCTCGCAATCCATTCTGCCGTAGGCGACGCCGTTTATCTTTCCCGTTTCGAGGTCTATCGGAGCGCCCATGCCGCCCGCCTTCAGATTATCGACCACGCTTCCGCCGCGGCCTATCCTTATCGCCGCGTAGAGGATATGCGGCGCGCCGTCGTCGGAGATGATAGACACCATTCTTATTGTGTTGACCGAGCCGGGGTATATTGCGCTTATCGCGGGATGCTGAACGATGTAGTCCTCGACAAGCTCCCCGCCCGCGCTCTTAATATGCTCATACATATCGTGCACCGTCGGGAAATCGCTCTTTTTCAGCTTTTCGACGCCGATTCCGCAGCATTCGGAGAGGGGCTTGGCTATAATCAGCTCCCTGTTCTCCATAAATGCCTCAAAATCTTTTTCGTCTGTCTTCGTCAGATCGAGGTGGCCTCTGCCCATATATTCGGCGAAAAGCTCAAATGACTCCGCCTTGTTGTCGAGAAAATGATAATACGTCGGATCATTGACCTTTTTCACGAGGGAATCGTTTATACCTCTCGTGAGATAAGTCTTTCTCTGCTTGCCGTTCAGCGTCCACCAGGCGGAGAACTCGTAGTCGGTGTAACCCGCGCCGTAACGCAGAGCGCACCAAAGCATATCGACGGCGAGAGGGATCGTCCCCTTCCCGCTTTTGACCTTGATCTTGTCAAAAGTCTCTTTGAACTTGCCTCTGTTGAGGCTTCTGATCCTTCTCAAATAATATTTTATTTTCGACATCACAAGCCCTCCTCGGAGTCAATAAGTTCGTATAATTCAAGAAGCCGTGCCTCGGCTTCCTCGGATTTTTCGCTGATCTCCGAATATTTCGCGGCGTCGTATGCCGCTTCTCCCTCAAGGAGCTTCTGATATTCTTCGATCTTCTTTTCAAGCTCCTCTGCTTCGGCTTTCGCACGTCTCAAAGAAGC
>JAGHTD010000042.1 GCA_018065475.1 Candidatus Colimorpha enterica | reverse complement strand
CCATCCGCTTCCGTGCGTGAGCACCTTTTCGGCGGGAGACAGTGCCATCGGCTTCGTCTCCTCGAGGAGCTTTTCCATTTCGCCGTCGGAGATGATGGCGTTCAGCTTCTCTTCGGTCTCGAGCCGGGAGGTATGCCAGTCGGAATGTACCTTTTCGGGGTCGGTGTCTATCGCTCCGTATCCCTCAAGCCATTCCCACGCCGTGCGCGGAGGCATAGGCAGATGCTCGTACTGCGAGTGGGCGAGCCCCGCCTGGATCTCCGTATATTTTTCCTTGTTGTCGTCGGAGGTGAGGAACTGCTGCCAGCGCGCGCCGCCGGGTCCCTGTCCCCATACGAACTGTTTTCTCCCGATAAGGCGGGAGGTGGAAACCTGGACGAACCCTTTTCCGTCGGGCCCGATCTCCGCCTCGTATTTTCTTTCCCTGTCGGGGATCTTGAAGAAGTAATCGACAGCGACGGGGTTCTTTGCGGGATACGTGACGTCAACTCCGCCGTATTCCGGCACGGGAACGAGGGTGATGAGCCCTTTTTCGTTCGGCGTGTATGCGCTGTCGGCGGGGACGATCGTCCGTCCTCCGTCAACCTCCGGCACCGCCATATTGCTCCACCAGTAGGCGGGGATGACGTGCGTGTTGGGATTGACGTATCTCATGCGCGCAAAGAGCATTTTTGAATCCGACGGGAGGAAGAAGTCCATCTGATAGACGATCTTTCTCTTGCGCTCGAACTCGTAAAAGCGGAGCACCGGCGTTCCGTCGTCAAGGTGCGTCTCGGCTGTATGCAGGGTAGAGCAGGTCAGAGGATGATGACCGAAGGGACCGCAGTTATATTCGATACCTCCCGACGTCCAGGCGTTGAGCAGCGCAAGGTTGCAGGGACGGATGACCGGGTTGAAGACGAGAAGCTCCCGCTTCCCTTTCTTGTCGTAAAGCCCGGCGAGCTTTCCTCCCATGTCGGGGTAGAAGGTCGCTTTCAGATAATCGTTTTCGAGGATAACGACCCTCACGTCGGTGTCGTACAGCTCTCTTGAATAGAGATCCTGTTCTCTGTACGGGAACATAGACGCAACTCTGCCGAAGCCGATGAACAGCCCCTCGTCGTAACCGAGGTCCGAGGCACCGTATTCGGTGCCGGGCTGTCCTCTGTAATCGGTGATCGCGGGAAGGGAAGAACAGCCGTTCATTTTTGCGGACGGCATTCTTATGGTCGTAAAGGTAAGCGATGACTTCATGGCGGTCACTCCTTATCCGATGTTATTTTTGCTGTTCGACGTATTTGAAGAACTGTCTGTAATAGTCGGTGTTGACGATCTGGAGAGAGATCTCAAACTTGTTTGCGACGTAGTTTATGCAGGAAGTGACGTAGCTGTCGCTGACCTCGCTCTTGTCAACGAGGTAGGTGATTTTTCCGTTGCTGTTCTTATACATTATCTTGTCGGTGATGAAGTTCTTGTTGTAGAGCATTGCGATGTGGAAGGACTTGGAGTCGAGAATATCCGTTCCGGCGAGCAGACGGGAATCGTATTCAAAGCCGAAGAGGTTGAGCAGCGTCGGAAGGATATCGACCGTGCAGCAGGGCGTATCGACGATTATCGGTTCTTCCATTCCCGAATTATAGCAGATGAAAGCGTTTTCGTATATGCCGAAGTCGGTGTTGACGCTCTTGCCCGCGAGGTTGCGGAAGTTTGCGTCGGGCAGAGCGTAGGGATAGTGGTCGTTTGTCAGCACGATGACGGTCTTGTCGAGTACGCCTGCCGCCTCAAGGCGTTCAAGCATCTCTGTCAGCATCATCTCGACCTGCATATTGCAGGCGATGAAGGTCTTGACGACCTCGTTGTAGCTGAGGGAGTCGATGGGATTGTCCTTCGTCAGCTTGCCGTTCTCGTCCTCTCTCATCGTCCAGGACTGAGGGTTCTTCTTGTGTTCCTTGTCGCTGAGATCGTAGTAAGGATGGTGACCGCTGTACGTCATGTAGTAGGCGGTGAAGGGTACGATGTTCCCGTTTTCGTCTTTGACGGAGAGGTAATCGTCAAGCGTCTGTACCGCAAGCTCGTAGTCGGAGGACGGGAAGATGTTTCCGTCCTTGAAGGAGAGCTTTCTCGTCTTGTCGTCAACGCCGTTGACGATCGCCTTGTCGGTGAAGCGGAGAAGCCGGTAACCGAGGTTCAAATGTGTCTCGCCTCTGTGGTAGTAGGTGGAGCTGTGACCGTGGTAAGCGCAGGTCGTTCCGCCGATTTCGTTGAAGGCGTTTGCCATGTTGAAGGGCAGATACTTGCCGACGGACGCGAGGAAGGTCGAGTTCTTTTTCAGGTCGTCAACGTTGCCGGAGGTCTGCGGGATAAGACCGGTGAGGAATGAATATTCACCGTTTGTGGTGATCGACTTCATCATTCCGTAGTAATTTCTGAAGACGAAGCCGTTGTTGTAGAGCTTGTAAAGGGTAGGCGTCAGCTCGGGTGAGATCATTCTGTCGGAGAAGGATTCCGCGCAGATCATGATGAGGTTGTAGCCCTCAAACATACCCGTATATTCGTTTACGCTGCTTCCCGAAAGGGATTTGACGTAATTGTTGATGTTCTTGATATTGCTGTTGGTCTCGGTCTTGTTTGCCTTGTCGAGATCGACGTTTATGATGTTTTTCGTCTTTGACGGAGAGGTAATCGTCAAGCGTCTGTACCGCAAGCTCGTAGTCGGAGGACGGGA
>JAGHTD010000208.1 GCA_018065475.1 Candidatus Colimorpha enterica | reverse complement strand
GGCTAATATGATCCCCGCCCTAAACTTCGCCGCCGCTGCCGCGTATCTCGGGCTGTGATGATTTTTCAGGGCGGGCGAACGCAGTTCGCCTCTACGGTCGGACAGTTTAGATTTGTTCCAAATTGAAGTAAATAATGTCGGTTCCGTCCACCTCCATCCGGGTGCGCACTAATTTTGGAGTGAGGCACTCGCTTGTCAACCTCCCTCGGGAGGAAGGTGGCACCGAATGGTGACGGAAGGAGCCCGGCGATCGCTTTATTTGTCATATCGTTATAAATAGAATATCAAAGAAACGATAAGGAATAGGCTCCCCTGTGCAAGGGGAGCTGTCACCGCAAGGTGACTGAGAGGTTGTTTCTGGCAAAAGTAACTTTCTTCAATAAACAACCCTTCCACCGCTCCGCGGTCCCCCTCCCCTTACACAGGGGAGGCTAATTTCCAACCGCTCCGAAGTCATCGAAATGCGCTTGCTCATCTCTGTCCTCGCCCGTAGGGAGCTGGACAGCGGCGTTCCTACCTCATTCTTAATGAAGTTGGCACTACTTTTCCTCGGGCTCCGGCGTCGAGCGACCGCCTCGCGGTCGGGAGATCGTGGAGCGCGAAGCGCGTAGCACACCTCTCCGGAGGAAGGTGGACAAGCAAATCCCTCGCCGAAAAAACTCTAATCTCTCAACATCAAAAAAGACCTCCGGCGGAGGTCTTTTGTTTATTCTCTTTTACGCCCTGACGGTCTGACCCGCGGGGACGAAGATTTCGTCCTTCTTGTTGCGGAGCACCCAAACGTCGGTGGCGGTGGGGTTATAGAACGTCGTTTCGTCGGCGGAGATGACGAGCGCCTTCTGCGCCTCGCGGTAACGGTATATCTCCATATTCGTCGCAAACCATATCCTGCCGGCGTGCGCGGCGAGCTTTTTCAGCACTTCCTCGAACTCGTTCCACTTCTCGGGGGTGTCGAACTCGTAGGAGTGTCCCCAAATATAGAACAGCTCGTTTTTCCACTCGCTGTCGAGGGTTTCTACGTAGTTATCGACGAGCTTTCCGGCGTCCCTGTGGTGGCAGGACGGGTGCCATTTCATCCAGTCGGCGGGGAATGCGTGGCCGTGGGTCGCCTCCGTCGTGCGGGAATAAACGATACCGCAGGAAACGCAGGCGGCAATCGCCGCGTCGCTGTAAGAGTTTGAGGGGTACGCCATACCGCAGACGGGGTAGCCGGCGACCGCTTCAAGCAGTTTTCTGTCCTCTATCGTCTCTATGACCGCCGACTGAGGGGGCATTTTGCCCGGCCAGCCGTGCTGGAGCGTATGGCAGGCGATCTCGTGGTTTTTGTAACGCTCACGGGCGGCGAGGATCGCTTCCTCTGTGCGGTAGTTCCTGCCGTTGAGGTTGAAGGTTCCCTTCATGCCGTATTTGTCGAGAAGGGCGATCAGCGGTATGTCGTTTGCGTGCCCGTCGTCGTAAGAGAAGGTCACGACCCTCCTCTTCCCGTCTTTGAATATTCTGTATTCTATCATTTTTTATCCTTTCCGCAAGCCGACCGGATTATATTTCGATCTCGCTTCTGTCGCGGGTACGGCACATCGAAAGCGTCATAACGGGTGCGGCCTCGAAAGCGGCGGTCTTTCCGAACACGAGATATTCGCCACCGATATCTTTATAAAGGATTTCGTCTGATGAGGGATATTTACGGACGAATCCGCTCTCTTTCAGCAGGGCGACGTATAGATCAAGTCCTTCCTGCGTTGCGTTGTCGGCGTTGAAAACATAATACGGATCTCCGTTTGCGTCCGTTCCGGTCTCATCGATCCAAAAATCAGTGCCTCCGAAACACCAGAGAGGGAAGCCCGGGAGTTTTTTCTCCCATTCCTCGGCAAGTGCCGCCTGGGGTTTTGCTGCGGTTTCAAGAGTTTCGGCGTATTTTTCGGCAGACTTCGAAAGTCTGTCGAGCGATTCTTTGAGAGAAGAAACGCCGTTTTCTTCATTTTTTTCGGCTTTTTCACTCGCTGTGTCAAGCTCTGCCGCAGCGTTATCGAGGGATTCTGCAGCTTTGTTTGCAAGTTCTTCAGCTTTGGGAGCAACGATCTTCTCCGCTGCGGAGCTTACGGCATCCTTGATGCCCTTGCTGATTCCTTCGCTGATTGCGTTGCGAAGGATGTTTTTCAAAAAACTCATTTTTACCTCCGTACGGCGCATAAAGCACCGCTTTCCTTTTTTTTACCGAACGTTTTATTAAAACGCTTTTCACGCTAATTATATCGCATTGAGGGGGGATTGTCAAGGGAAAGAATGATTTTTGCGGTTTTTGAGGTGCTTTCCGAAGAAAGGAAAGCGTGCCGTTCCGCTTCCAAACAAAAAAATGAGGTGCGAGGCACCTCATTTTCATATCAGATTATTTGAGAAG
>JAGHTD010000115.1 GCA_018065475.1 Candidatus Colimorpha enterica | reverse complement strand
GTGTAGCAGTATATGAAGGCGGCGAGCCCGTCGTCATCCCCAACCCCGAAGGCGCAAGAACGACCCCCTCGGTCGTAGCTTTCACAAAGACCGGCGAAAGGATCGTCGGCCAGGTCGCAAAGCGTCAGGCGATCACCAACCCCGACAAGACAGTTATGTCAATCAAGCGCCGTATGGGCTCCGATTACAAGGTTGACATCGAGGGCAAGAAGTACACGCCTCAGGAGATCTCCGCTATGGTCCTTCAGAAGCTGAAGGCAGACGCGGAGGCATATCTCGGCACTACCGTCTCCAAGGCGGTCATCACCGTTCCCGCATACTTCAACGACAGCCAGCGTCAGGCAACCAAGGACGCGGGCAAGATCGCGGGCCTTGAGGTCATGAGAATCATCAACGAGCCTACCGCTGCGGCTCTCGCATACGGTATCGACAAGGAAAACGACCAGAAGATCATGGTCTTCGACCTCGGCGGCGGAACGTTCGACGTTTCGATCCTCGAGATCTCCGACGGAGTATTCGAGGTCCTCTCCACCAGCGGTGACACTCACCTCGGCGGCGACGACTTCGACCAGAGAGTCATCGACTGGATGGCAGAGAAGTTCAAGCAGGAGAACGGTATCGACCTCCGCAACGACAAGATGGTCCTTCAGCGTCTCAAGGACGCGGCCGAGAAAGCAAAGATCGAGCTTTCCGGCATGACCTCCACAAATATCAACCTTCCCTTCATCACCGCAACTGCGGCAGGTCCTCTCCACTTCGACGCAACTCTCACGAGAGCTGAGTTCGACCGTATCACGGGCGACCTCGTTGACCGCTGCATGGTACCCACCAAGAAGGCACTCTCCGACGCAGGAATCAGCGTAAACCAGGTCGATAAGGTCCTCCTCGTCGGCGGTTCCACCCGTATTCCCGCAGTTCAGGAATCCGTCAGGAAGTTCATCGGCAAGGATCCCTTCAAGGGCATCAACCCCGATGAGTGCGTTGCGATCGGCGCGGCTATCCAGGCAGGCGTCCTCGGCGGCGACGTAAAGGATCTTCTCCTTCTCGACGTTACTCCCCTTTCTCTCGGTATCGAGACTCTCGGCGGCGTATGCACCAAGATCATCGAAAGAAACACCACCATCCCCGTAAAGAAGAGCCAGATCTTCTCGACCGCGGCTGACAGCCAGACGTCCGTTCAGATCCACGTTCTTCAGGGTGAGCGTGAAATGGCGGCAGGCAATACCACTCTCGGTATGTTCAACCTTGACGGTATCGCTCCCGCTCCCCGCGGCATTCCTCAGATCGAAGTCACCTTCGATATCGACGCAAACGGTATCGTAAACGTTTCCGCTCTCGACAAGGGCACCGGCAAGGAACAGCACATCACGATCACTTCCTCCACCAACATGAGCAAGGAAGATATCGACCGTGCCGTTAAGGAAGCAGAAAAGTTTGCCGAAGAGGACAAGAAGCAGAAGGAAGCCGTTGACGTCAAGAACCACGCCGACTCCCTCATCTTCCAGTCCGAAAAGACCCTCGATGAGATCGGCGACAAGGTCTCCGAGTCCGACAAGAGCGAAGTCCGTGCGGCTATCGACAAGCTCAAGGAGACCGTAAAGAGCGGCTCCACCGACGCTATCAAGGCAGATACCGAGGCGCTTGAAAAGGCATTCTACAAGGTATCCGAGAAGCTCTATCAGCAGAGCGGTGCCGCAGGCGCAGACGCCGGAGCACAGGGCGCGCAGGGCGGTCAGAACGGCCCCGACGCAAACGGCTACTACAACGCCGATTACGAAGACAAGACCTGATCCGTCAATGAATAAACAAAAGGCGGGGCGGCAACACCGCCCCGCTTGACACATTTTACAGCATAAGGAAAAACTTATGGCAGACAAGAGAGATTACTATGAAGTCCTCGGCGTCGGAAAGACGGCGGGAGACGATGAAATAAAAAAGGCGTACAGACAGCTGGCGAAGAAGTACCACCCCGATATGAACCCCGGCGACAAGGCCGCCGAGGAGAAGTTCAAGGAGGTCAACGAGGCGTACGCCGTCCTTTCGGACTCCGAAAAGAGGTCAAAGTACGACCAGTTCGGCCACGCCGCATTCGATCAGACTGCCGGCGGAGGCGCAGGCGGCTTCGGAGGATTCGGCGGTTTCGGCGGATTTGATTTCGGCGACATTTTCAGCGATTTCTTCGGCGGAGGCGCAAGCTCGGCGGAGAGAAGAAACAGCCGCATGAGAGGCGAAGACCTCGAATACAACCTTTCGCTTACGTTTGAGGAAGCCGCGTTCGGATGCAAGAAGGACATTTCCTACGCCCGCGTCGAGAAATGCCCATCGTGCAGCGGAACGGGTTCCGCCGACGGCAAGACGGAGACCTGCTCCGCCTGCGGAGGCAGCGGTCAGGTCAGAAAACAGGTGCGTACGGCGTTCGGTATTATGAGCCAGACGGCGGCCTGCGACGCCTGCCGCGGAACGGGTAAGATCATCCGCACTCCCTGCCGCAACTGCAACGGCAAGGCATACGTCAAGGTCACGAAGAAGATCACGATCACCGTTCCCGCCGGAATAGATACGAACGAGTATCTGAGGGTATCCGGCAAGGGCAACGACGGCAGAAACGGCGGAGCGGCGGGAGACCTTCTCGTAGGTATCACCGTCCGTCCTCACCACATCTTCGAGCGTGACGGCGCAAACATCTACTGTGAGATCCCAATCACCTTCGCGGAGGCGGCTCTCGGCGCAGAGATCGACGTTCCGACGCTCAAGGATCCCATCAAGTACACGATCCCCGAAGGAACGCAGACGGGAACCTCCTTCACAGTCCGCGGTCAGGGTATCGTCAACACCCGCACGGGACGAAACGGAGACCTCATTTTTACCACCAACATCGAGGTCCCGAAGAATCTTTCCGACAAACAGCGTGAGCTTATCCGTCAGTTTGCCGACGAGAGCAAGCAGAAGAACTACACGAAGCGTCAATCCTTCTTCAAAAAGTTCAAAAAATAAAAAAACTTCCGCCGACCTGTTGAAACGGGTCGGCTTTTTTGTTATAATTATAGTAACGACTTGATCGAACGGGATCGTATTATAATGAATAACGAAAAAAACAGAAAATTGCTGTACGCGACGGTGATCGCGGTGCTGTCGATACTTCTCATCGCCGTGTCCGCCGTCTTTATCATAACCTGCAAGGTGCTCAACGGAAAGAACGGGGAGCTTGCCGAATACAGAGCGGAGGTCGAGAAAAAGCTGTCCGACGCCGCATCCGTCTCCGAAAGCGAGGCGGCGCTTCTCGCAAAGCTGAAACAGGCGGAGGACGAAAAGGCCGACCTCACGGGCAGGATCGACGGCATGAAAGCGGAGCTTGAAAAGTTGAAAAGCGAGCTTAACGCCGACGAAAAATACGCCTCTCTTCAAGCGGAGATAGACGAGCTTGAGCTTACGCTGGCGGCGAAGAACAAGGAGATCGAAAATCTGAAGCAGGACATCCTGTTTGCCGGAAACGTCTCGCCGGTTGACGTCAACCTCGTTTACGGATCGGTGAAGAAGATCGAGGACACGATCGCCTCGGCACCGAGCGTCAGCAAACGGGTGGGCCGCACCGTAGAAGGAGTCCCCGTGCTCGACGAAAACGGGGAAGTGATCTACGATACGGCGTACTCACCCGCGTCGGTTTCGGTATGCTATCTTGACATAGGGCGCGGAAACGCCTACAACTGCGGCGAAAAAACCGAATATCAGATCCCCGGGATCAAAAATCTCGCCTATGCCTACGCGATGATGTACGCGGAGATCAACGGTACGCAGGACGAAGAGGGAAATGCATTCTCGATAGAGGGAAGTTACGTCCTTGACAAAAAGGACGTCAACCCCGGCACCGGAGTGCTGAAATCGGAGGAGCCGGGAACGGAATATTCATACCGTGATCTGCTCTTTTACCTGATAAAATACGGTGACGAAACGGCGTTTGACGTGCTGAACGCAAAGCTCGGTTCATCGTTCGTCGCTCCGGCGCTCCGCTCGATTGGTGCCGATGCGTCATTGTTCACCGAAGGCAAAGCGACTGCTCAGAACGTGAGGGCGCTTCTGCGCGGGCTTTACGTTCTTCTCGAAGGAAGCTCGTCCACGGCGGTCAAGGCCAAGAATGCGTTTGAAACATCGGTCTGCGGCGTGACTAACGTAAACGATCTTTTCGCCGATAAGATCGGCCATTTCAGCGCGGCGGGCGAAAGCGGATGCGCGGAGGCGGTCGTGGTATATGCCGAAAGACCTTATATCGTCGTCGTGATCTCCGACCTCCCCTACGGAACGAAGACCACCTCCGACTTCTTCACCGATCTCATTTCCTCCATCCGTTCCCTCCATTCGTCGTTCAACTGAAATATTTGAATAAACAAATCCCGCGCTTGCCTCATTCGGCAAGCGCGGGATTTTTCACAATAATCAATCCACGTCTGTGATGCGGATATGATTTTTCTTCAAATAGAAGTGATACGCCGCCCACGAAACGACGCTGTCGAACGCATTGCCGATGCCGAACATCAGCGCAATGCCGAGAAGCGTCGGTGTCCAGACCTTCGTCAGATACAGGATGAAGAACACACCGTAATAGACCGAGTTCGTCGCGACCGATTCAAAGAGCATATAGATCGTTTTGCCTCGCCCGTAAAAGGTCGAGTCGAAGACGTTCTGCACGGCGTAGAGGACGTAGAAACCGAAGAGGACCATCACAAGCCCGAAAAGCTTGTCC
>JAGHTD010000263.1 GCA_018065475.1 Candidatus Colimorpha enterica | reverse complement strand
AGCTTTGCGGGAACGGTCTTCTTACCGTAACTCCCGGCGTGCGCTTTGCCGACGGAGTCAAGGGCGATCAGAAGAGAGTTATGACGCCCGCCGAAGCGAAAAAAATCGGCTCTGACTACATCGTCGTAGGCCGTCCGATAACCGAAGCGGCAGATCCCGTCGCCGCATACAGAAGATGCGTTGAAGAATTCGTAGGATAAGGAGCAAAAAATGGAACTCAACAGAAAAATTGCAGAAGATCTGCTCAAAATAAAGGCGGTGTTCTTCCGCCCCGAAGAGCCCTTTACCTGGGCAAGTGGGATAAAAAGCCCCGTCTATTGCGACAACAGACTTACGCTCACTGCACCCGAAGTAAGAACAGACGTTGAAAACGGGCTTGCCGAGACGATAAAGAAATATTATCCCGACGTTGAAGTCCTTATGGGCACATCGACCGCGGGAATCGCACACGCGGCGATCACGGGACATATCCTCGGTCTCCCTATGGGCTACGTCCGTTCGGGCGCAAAGGATCACGGCAGACAGAATCAGATCGAAGGCAGACTTGAAAAAGGTCAGAAGGTCGTCGTTGTCGAAGACCTCATTTCGACCGGAGGAAGCGTTCTTGAAGTCGTAAACGTCCTCCGTGAAGCAGGCGCAGATGTTCTCGGAATCGTTTCGATTTTCACATACGGAATGAAGAAAGGTCTTGACAGACTGAAAGAAGCTGACGTCATCAACCATTCGCTTACCGATTTCGACACGATTGCCGAAGTCGCGGCAGAGCAGGGATATATCAAGCAGGAAGACATAAAGCGTCTCATTTCCTTCAGAAACAACCCTTCGGATGAAAGCTGGATAGGCAAATGAGAAGTCTCATTGATATTCTTGACTTATTGGTTGACGAACTTGACGGACTTATTTCGACCGCCGAGGACATTATAGCCGATCCCGGAAAGTACAGCGAAAAATGCAGAGGCAAAAAGCTCGCCACGCTGTTCTTTGAACCGTCAACCCGCACCCGTCTCAGCTTTGAGGCGGCGATGTACGAGCTCGGCGGCAACGTGATCTCCGTTCCGTCGGCAAACGTTTCGTCTGCCGCAAAGGGCGAAAGCGTAGCCGATACCGTCAGGGTCGTTTCATGCTACGCCGATATAATAGCTATGCGTCATCCTAAGGAGGGCGCGGCTTACGTTGCGTCAAAGCATGCGGGCGTACCCGTAATCAACGCCGGTGACGGCGGACATTGCCATCCCACGCAGACGCTTGCCGATCTTCTCACCATCCACCGTGAAAAGGGAAGATTCGACGGTCTCACCGTCGGGCTCTGCGGCGATCTCAAATACGGAAGGACGGTTCATTCGCTTATAAACGCTCTTTCGCGTTACAGCGGTATCCGCTTTGTCCTGATTTCGCCGAAAGAGCTTCGTCTCCCGGAATACGTAAAGAACGACGTGATCGTCAAGGGCGGATTTGAATATGAGGAAACCGTTTCTCTCGAAGACGCTATCCCTTCTCTCGATATTCTCTATATGACGAGGATACAGAGAGAAAGATTTGACGACCCCGCCGAATATGAAAGACTGAAGGAC
>JAGHTD010000277.1 GCA_018065475.1 Candidatus Colimorpha enterica | reverse complement strand
GTATAACATATATCACCGTTAAAATCAAGGATTTTGATGAAATTGCGGCGGTTTTCAGGCGGTAATTTTCTTTTTTGCCGTCCCGTGCCGTTAATTCTGATTTATTTATGACAGAATTGTGAAAATAACGTCCGTACGGTTGACTATTTTTCTCATTGGTGGTATAATATAACCGCTAATTTTATATAATAATTGGTCGTGCAGTCGATATGTGATTACGCTGTATCGAACCGAAAGGAATAGAAATGAAAAAAATGTTTATGAAAACAGGAAAGAAGCCCGGACGGGATATCATCAAGTCCGAAAAGGGTTTCACGCTTGTTGAAATGGTCATAGTCATTGCGATCGTCGGTATAATCGTCGCAATATGCAGCGGTTTTATCGCGACGTATTACAAGTCAGTTCTGGACGTGCAGAACAATAAAAGCAAAATGACTGAGCTGACATCTCTCAAAAACGCGGTCGATAAATGGGTCACCAAGTACGACTGCGGTTTCTACGATTTCACCGCCGAGAACGGCACGCTTTCCGCCGCAAAAGCGGAGGGTGACAACATTCCCTCAACGGTATATCCGAGCACGCTTGCCTTTTCAAACGGTAACCTCACATACACCGGAAAGGACAATAACGGCACCGATCTTTCTTCGGTCTATCCTTTCAGCGTCATAAAGTCGGTCGGTTTTGCGCTTGACGGCAATCTTCTCGTATGCGAAGCCGGATTCGGAGAGGGTATCGAGCCGCAGAAGATCGTCTTCTCGCTGTTCTCAAGGACTTCGAGAGACAGATACGCTTCCAAGACAAAGGTTGACCTTGCAAAGACGGAGGACACCATCCGCGATTGGCTTGCGGAATATAATTCAAACACCACAATTTCAAGCATAAAGGTCGAAAACGGCAAGCTTGTTGCCGAAGTGGGTTCGACCGGCTTGCTCGGCTTTGCAAACCCCGAGCTTTCCTACAATAGCACCAAGAAGCAGCTTGAGTGGAAAAAAGGTCTCAATATATCAACCGAGACATACTATCTTCTCAGCGGTGAAACCAAAGTCGAGTTTGAGAACGATGACGTGCACGGAGCGATCATCTGCAGAATTACGATCACTACCGGCTCCACGCAGAACGAAGTATATGAGTTGAAATATACCCCGAGTGAGTTCAGCAAGATCAACAAGAGAGGATGATGAAAATGATAAATAAATCACATAACGCAAAACGCGGCTTCACCCTTGTCGAGTGTATAATAGCGATTGCCGTCATTTCGATCATCACGATGTCGGCAGTGCTTATCTTCAAACAGGCGCTCGATTTTATTTCGGGGCAGTGGAACAACTACCAGGTACAGCTTACCGGAGACAATATCCTTTCTACCTTCCAGGCGACTGAAGACAAAGAAAGTTTTGCAAAAAGTCTGGAGGAGTTCCTCGGCTGTGCGCATAACGGCGATGAGGAAAACACCGACGTGCTTACGGTATTCGGCCGTTACAGCGAATACGATATGTCGAGCGAAATGGTTGCCAAGAGCTTCAAGACCGTCCGTGTTTTTGACAGAGGAAAGGTCCAGTTCTTCACTCAGCCCTCTTCGGAGATCACGGCTGACACCTCCCCTCTTGCCGAACTCGTTTACGTCAGTGAGCAGGACAAATCAAACTTCAACAGCACGGATAAAACGCGTATAACCGACAACACTTCCATCTATAAAGAAATGGGTGCCGGAGGCGGCGAGATCAACGCCATTACGGTATGCTACTATAATTATGTAGATAGTGATAAACTGATCGTAGGTACTCTTAACCATACCCGCGGTTATCATTTCGCAGCATACAAAGTGTACCGCGGCGAGGGTAACGTAATTAAAGTAAGTCTTACGTACGATTACGTCAGCTTAAAAGACAGTGGCTTGGTCTACGATAACAACGAGACGCACAAAGTACTGGAGAGAGATGCCACACCGATTGAGAAATATCTTTTTGAAAAAGGATATGTAGCTGTATTCAATTACGACTCCGGAAGTTCGGCTGACTTGATAACCGGTAGCGGAAGAAGAGTCTTCCCCGTCTATTACGTTGATGATGACGGAAATATGCAAAGAGTGAAGAAGGATGAAAAAACAGTATATCTCGTCGTTGACGGAAATACGAAAAACAATACAAACAGAGACTGGGACAACGGGCGTTACTATTCTGTTGATCACGCCAAACTGGTATTAAGTGACAAAACTGCACCGTCGGAAATATGGTCTGAGGTGTACGGCAGTCTGTACAGTGAGTATGAGGCAGCAAGAACCAAAGCGTATAATGATACATACGCGGCGGTTTATGAAGAAGCGAAACTGCGCACTCTTCTTGATTTTACTGCAAGAACAGAAGCGGATTTAGCCGCAAACAGGGCAAGGGACGCCGTCGGCTCTTATGACAATTATTTGTGGAACAACCTTCCCGCTGTCGAAGCCGATATTTCAACGGTCGAACAGAGCTTTGACTGGTACGGGCTTCCGATCTTCTGCCTCCACGGTGAGGACGGAGGAGAAAACTGCTACACGCTTAATACTTCCGGCTATGCTTCAAATCATCATTATACTGATGGTACTTTTCCGAAGGGCGGCAGCTTCTCCGTTGAAAAAGGAGATGTCTATCCGATCTCCGATTCGATTGTGATCGACGGAACGTTCATTTCAAGATATCACGATTACGAGCTTAAAGATCCTTCACAGTCGAATCTTTGCTACGTCATCGAAAAAGATAACACGCTTGCGATTTACAGCCGTCCGGAAAGCACCAGCGATGTGGGAACGCTTCTTTATACTTACAACGGAAGCAAAAAAACCGACGCTCTGAATCTTTTTGGCTCAAACTGTGAGTTCGTCCTTGACGCCACGTACGCAAGCGACGGCACGAGATACTGCAATCTGGTTCAGAGTCTTGTGATAACGAAGGTGGTCTGCGCAAATAAAAAGATTACCTTCTACAGCAACAGCTCGGAAATATTTTGTTTCAACTACGATAATTCCGACATTTACTCTTCGGATAAAGAATCGATTGAGACCGGCAGCTTCAAGGAGTTCTACGGTGACGGCGGAACGCTGAACATAACCAACAGCGCAGGCGCGAAGGTCAACTTCAAGCCGGGTATGCGTTGGGACAACAAAGCGGCGGCATACGTGCTGACTGTGTCGTTCACCGAAACCGACGGAACCACTGTCACTAAGACGATCTTCACGGGACATACCACAAGCGTAGAGTCGAAATACGTTGACCTTGAAGCGGAGGCACAGAACTTCGTCGAATCCGCCGAGGAACTCGTCTATGACGTCTATACGAAGTATTACACATATTATCGCGGAAAATACGCACTCCTTGCAAAGGCCGTCTTCTCCGCAAACGTATCTTCGACTTCAACGGCTTTTGACCCGAGCATAAAGATATGGTTCATATCAACGGATGAGTTGAA
>JAGHTD010000043.1 GCA_018065475.1 Candidatus Colimorpha enterica | reverse complement strand
ACCCTTACTCCGAGCCCCCACTTGATGAATCCCATGTCGATATTGTCGGGGATCTGCGGCGAGGACATCATTTTCACGGCTTTTTCGGTCAGGATGACCCTGCCGTCGGGGGTTTTTCCGCCCGCGCAGAGCATATCGGCGAACTTTATATAGTCCTCCGCCGTCGAGGCAAGCCCCGCTCCGGCGGGCATTCTTCTGTACGTGAAATTGTCGAAAACGCAGCCGTCGGGCATACGGACGTTCGTACCCCTGCCGTCTTCGGTGCGGTCAAAAACCGTTACGAAGTTCTCCCTCTGCGCGGCAGTCGGCGCGAAGGTCGTGTTGACCATTCCGAGCGGGTCGAAAAACGTCTCTTTCAGGTATTCGTCGTAAGGGCGGCCGGTTATAAGCTGGACTATCCCCGCCGCGACGTCGAAACCGCCCGTTTCGCTGTAACTCTGTTCGCTGTCCGGCTCAAACGCGATCGGGCGCGAAAGGATGTCGTCCACCGCGTCGGCGAGGGTGGCGTCGAGAAGGGTCGGGCCGACGATACGGTTGAGCGGGAGGCAGTCTATGCCGTTCGTGTGCGAAAGGAGGTTGCGGACCGTGAGTTCCTTTCCGGACGTGTGATACCCGGTTATCTTCCCGTCGGTTATCTCGGCGATTTTCAGCGACGCCGCCTGCGGATAGAACTTCGACACCCTGTCGTCGAGGGCGAGAAGCCCCCTGTCGATGAGGTTGAGGACAGCCGCCGAGGTTATCGGCTTCGTCATGGACGCTATGCGGTAGAGCATTCCCTTGCGGGCGGGCGCGCCGCCGACGGAGGAAGTGCCGAAAACTTCGCCGTAAACCTCTTCGCCGTTTTGGTGGACGACGACCTCTTTGCAGGCGAGTTTGTTTTCGGAGATCTCCCGTTCCGTGTCCTCGCGGATTTTTGCGGATAACTTTGTGATGTCTAATCGTTTCATTTTTTGATCCTTTCGGGGCGGATGTTGGGTGTTGAAGAATGTGGGGGTGGAATATATTGTGAGATGATGAACGAAGCACCTCCCTCGGGAGAGGAGTGTTCGCTCCACGGTGAGGCAGTAACTTTGAATGAGGCAATCGCTTGTCCACCTTCCTCCCGGATGGGGGTTGACGGAGCCGTTTCTTTTACACTCTAAATGAAGTTATCAATAATCGTCAATCATCGGACGGGAGCAGCAAGCCGAACGAAGCGGCTACGTATAGGCTCCCCGAGATGCGAAGCATCTCTTGTAAGCGGGAGCTGGCGAGCGAAGCGAGACTGAGAGGTTGTTTAGGACAATAGTAACATCCTTCAATAAACAACCCTTCCACCACTTCGTGGTCCCCCTCCCCTTGCACAGGGGAGGCTGATCTTCCACCGCTTTGCGGTCATCGAGATGAGCTTGCTCATCTCTACCCCTATGCACAGGGGAGGCTGGACGATCTGCTTATTTTACTTTCTAAATGAAATTATCAATAATCGTCAATCATCGGGCGGGAGGACCAAGGCGAGCGTCAGCGAAGCGTGGAGCGCGAAGCGCGTAGCTGCCCTCCCCTACGACGGTAGCCATATCGTTTTTCAAATACGATCAAGCGGGGTGTCGAGGGCGCCACCCCCTACGGGTAAATCACGTGCCGAAGGCACGCATCACGTACGCAAGTACGCATCACGTGCGTCAGCACGCATCACTTGCCGGAGGCATACATCACGTCCCGCTTGCGGGACACATCACGCCGCAGGCCGTCTGCCCTCCCCTACCGGCAGCCGTTTCGAAATCCAAAAACTCTTCCTTACGCAAAAAATGCCGAATAGGCGTACCTCACGGCCTTGCCGAGGGGGACGAGGCGGGAAAAGAGGGCGGAGGGGATCTCTTTCAGCACGATCAAGCGGACTTTAAGGAACTTTCCGCGCCATTTCCGACCGCTGTTTTTGCCGCTTTCGCGGATAAGGTTGGAATATCTTATGCAGTCGTCGAGATATTTGTCGGCGGCGAGGCAGCGGACGTCGTGAGGATAGGACGCCGAACGCTTATAGACGGCGGTTTTCCCCTCCGTCACCATCCGATAATATGCGTCAACGTCGTCCCCGCGGGTGGTGCTGTCGGGTCTTGCCACGACGTTGTAGAGCCACTCGCAGACGCAGACGCATTTGTCGGCGAGCAGGGAATATTCGCAGAGGAAAAGCCAGTCCTCGGCGAGCTTTATCTCCTCCGAGAAGGCGATTTTTCTGATCGCTCCGCCGTAGAACAGCTTGTTGCAGACGCCCCCTCCGAGGGGGTTCGGGGTGGCGAAAACCGCCCTTATCAGCCCGTCGGCGTCGAGAACGGTGTTATCCGGGATCTCCGAACGGAACGGTTCGAGCCCGTCGGTCAGGTAATTCGTCCCGCAGGCGACGAGAAGGGCGCCGGATTCGTGTGCGGTATGCGCCGCGGCAACCATTTTTTCGTACATATCGGGCGAAACGAAGTCGTCGGAATCGACAAAACCGATAAAATTACCCGTCGAGCGGGCGATCCCCGCGTTCCTTGCGGCGGAAACGCCTCGGTTTTCGGTGTGGAGAACGGTTATCCTGCCGTCTTTTTCCTTGTATTCGTCGCAGATCATTCCGCAGTTGTCGGGCGATCCGTCGTCGATGAGGATCAGCTCAAAGTCGGAAAAGGTCTGGTTCAGCACGCTGTCCAGGCACCTGCGGAGGTATTTTTCGGTCTTGTAAACCGGGATGATGATGCTAAGTTCGGGCATGGTTTGGGTCCTTTTTGGGGGTGGGAATATGGTGGGGAGTACGCTTCCTCCGGAGAGGAATCACTTCACGGTATGGCACAAGCTTTATGTCGATGACGCACAAAGCACCTTCCTCCGGGAGGAAGGGGGACCACGAAGTGGTGGAAGGAGCCCGCGGTATAAAAAAGTTAGTTTCGGAATATTTAGAAACGAGACGAAATCGTTAGTTTGTCTTTCATCGGTGAAGATTTTCAAACAATAAACCGATCGCCGGGCTCCTTCCGTCACGGCAGAGCCGTGCCACCTCCCTCCCGAGGGAGGTTGACTGTGCGTCTGTTCCTCACAGTTAGTGCGCACCCGGATGGAGGTGGACAAACGCCAACATTATCCCTTCTAATTGAAGATATCAATAATCGTCCATTTGCAATCAGGCGAACGCAGTTCGCCCCCACATTTCATTCCTTATACAGCAATTCCATATCCCCGAGGTGGGTGGTATCGCCGATAGCGAACGCCTTGGCGACGCGGATGCCGGGGGCGGCGGGTTTGAATATCACCGTCGAGAGTGAGGACGGCTGAAGGTCTATCTTCTGCCAGAATATCGGCAGCGGGATCTCGGTGAGGTAGGAAAGCAGGACGCAGCCGACGCCGTAATGGCAGAAAATCGCCGCGTCGCCGTCGTCGAAGCGTTCGTTTTCTCTGAAATGCCTGCCCTCTCTCGTCAGTCCGAGCTCGGATAGGAAGCCCTCGAACTCGCGCACGATCCTGTCCGCCTCGTCCGACGCGCCGTAGGTCTTGTAGATGACGTTATCCCGCCACCCGTCGGAGAACATATCGGCGATATTTTCCTCCCAAAAGAGGTTGTCGGTGTGCCAGGCGGCGGTTTTGCGGTAGTTTTCACCGTCGGGGGAGGCGGTGTGCTTGCCGAACTCCCTGAGAAACTCCCTCGTTTCGGCGGTCATACCCGTCTTTCTGAGGTACGGCTCCGCCGTCAGCTTCGCCCTTCCCATGGGGGAAACGAAGACTTTTCTGATGTTTTCGCGTTTCAGGCGTTCCGAAAGAAGCTCCGCCTCGGTTTTTCCGCGTTCGGTCAGACAGTCGTTTGCGTAATCGGGGTCGCCGTGGCGGATGAGAAACAGCTTCATCCTTCGATGACCGCCGTGCTTTCGATCTCGACGGTCTCTCTCGGGACGTCCTGGTACCAGCCGAAGGAGCCGGTCTTTACCGACGCGATCTTATCGACGATCTCGATACCCTCGATGACCTTGCCGAAAGCGGCGTACTGACCGTCGAGGTGGGGCGCCTTCGCGTGCATGATGAAGAACTGCGAGGACGCGGAGTCGGGAACCATGGTGCGTGCCATCGAAAGAACGCCGCGATCGTGCTTTATGTCGTTCTGTTTGAAGCCGTTTGAGGCGAATTCGCCCTTGATAGAGGGGCATTCCTTCTCCTCGAGGTCGGGGGTCATGCCGCCGCCCTGGATCATAAAGCCCTTGATGACACGGTGGAAGATCAGCCCGTCGTAGAAGTTCGAGCGGCAGAGCGAAAGGAAGTTCGCTGCCGTTTTCGGCGCTTTGTCGGGGTAAAGCTCGATTTTCAGCGTGCCGTAGTTTTTGATTTTCATTTCAACGATTGGATTCATGGGATTTTTCTCCTTTGGGATTTAATATTTTTTTTAATGTTTGGGGGGAGTCCAGCCTCCCCGAGATGCGAAGCGGCTCAATTTTTAGCCTCCCCGAGATGCGAAGCGGCTCATTTTTTAGCCTCCCCTGTGTAAGGGGAGGTGGCATCCGAAGGATGACGGAAGGGTTGTTTCGGAAAATTGTTACATCCTTCAATAGACAACCCTTCCACCGCTCCGCGGTCCCCCTCCCCTTACACAGGGGAGGCTTGTCAAACCCGTTTCTTTTATATTCTATTCATTCCGATACTTACTTTATTATACCGCGGGCTCCTTCAGTCAACTGCGTTGACAGCTCCCTCCCGGAGGGAGCTGGACACGGTCGCACTTCACACATAGTATGTGCCACACCGTGAGCAACGGGAGCACCAAGGCACTCCCCTACTACCGTTCAACGTGCCGAAGGCATACATCACGTTCCGCTTGCGGGACGCATCACTGCGTCGAAGACGCTCATCACTGCGCCGAAGGCGCTATCTTATCTCCCCCAATTCCTCTCTCACCACTCTCAAGCGGTTGAGGCAGCACTTATCGTCGCGCGTGCCGGCGGAGTAAGCGAGGAGGACGAAGTCACGGTCGGAGAAGACCGACGTATAGCAGAACGACGCGTCATCGGTTTCCGCCTCGATCTCCCTCATTTCGCCCCAATTCACGCCGTCATCCGACAGTCTGTAAACGAGCGGGGAGCGTCCCCACATCTGCGTGCGGCCCGAAACGCTCTCCGGGATCGGGTTGAAAACGGCTATAAACCGCCCGTCGGCGAGTTTTCCTACCGACATCGGGGAGATCGGGGAGGAGAAAACGCCGTTCGGGGCGAGGGGCGTGAAGCTCTCGCCGTCGTCGGACGAAAATCCGGTATATTGGCACCCTCTGTCTGTCCTTGAATAGATGAAGACCCGCCCGTCGGGGAGTTTTATCACACCCGGCTCCTGGAAACCGCATTTTTCGAGCGGATCGCCGCTGTCGAGAGGTTCGCCCTCACGGAAGCTCTCGCCTCCGTCGTCGGAGATGAAGACCACCGTCTTCGAACGCCTTGACGGGTGGCCGTTGACGAGGGTATGCTCGCCTGCGGGAGCGAGGATCCTGCCCGAGGGGAGGGAGATAACTCGTTCCATCTCTGTCACGAAGTACCTGTCCGAAGGGAAGCAGGGGTTGCCCGACGAGAAGGTCTCGCCGCCGTCGGAGGAAACGAATCGCCATAGGTTGAGGCCGCCCGCCTTCATTCTCACGAGGAAAAAGAGCGCGAGGGAACCGTCGCCGAGGGTGAGCGCCGAGGGGCACATCACGTTTGCCGCGCCGTCGAAGTCGGAGGTGCGGAAGAGGATCTTCCCGTCGCTTTCGAGGGCTTTGCCGTCGGGGGAGAATACAGCGAGCGCGATCGACGAGGTCGCTTCGTCGTTGTATCCGCCGGTGAAACGGCTGTAAAAAAAGAGGATCTTTCCGTCGTTTCGGCGGTAAAAACAGCCCTCGCTGTTGCGTGGGTTCTCGCCCGTCGGGGCGAAATCGTGGATGAGTGTGAACATGGTTGGCCTTTCTGAGGAAAAACATTCGGGTTTTTGGGAAATGGAGTAGTATAATATAAATAGAGTCGACAAACACCCTAAAATCTGGTATAATAAAAAGCAAGAAAGAAAGGTGTAAAAGATGTCAAAGTACAGCGAAGAGTTCAAGAAAGAAGCGATCCGGTTATCGGATGAGATCGGGAGTAAGAAAGCGGCAGCGCAATTAGGGATACCGTATTTCACATTA
>JAGHTD010000173.1 GCA_018065475.1 Candidatus Colimorpha enterica | reverse complement strand
GCGTGACACGTCCGAATACCGTATATTCGGTCGCCGCCTTTGCGATCTTTTCCTTTGAGTTGAGCGTGGTGGCATCGACGAACTTGTCATAGCCGACGATACCCGCCTCCTCCGCCGCCTTTGAGACGGTGATCGGGTTGTCACCCGAAATGACCTTGACCTCAACACCCTGCTCCGCAAAGTAGCCGAAGGTCTCCCTTGCCTCGGGGCGGACGCGGTTTTTGAGCGTTACGAGACCGAGAGGGATCACGTTGCCTCCGAACTGACCGTCGGCGAAAATGTCATTGTCCTCATCGAAAACGTATTCAGCAAAGAGCAGAACTCTTTCACCGTTTGAGGAATGTGCCTCCGCCTGTTCTCTGATGCATTCGTATTCGTCGCGCATCATGAACTCGGGCGCGCCGAGAAGGTAGCCCATATTACCGCCGTATGTGACGGCAGAGAACTTTGTGGCAGACGAGAAGCCCTTGATACGGCTCGCTTTCTTATAGGGATTGCGGTCGTTGAAATGCTCCTTGAGAGCCGTCATCGTGAGACTGTCGGAGGTCATATTCATCACAAAATCGCGGATCAGCGCCCTCAGAGCGCCATCGGTCATTTCACCGCCTATGCTCTCGATATCCTGGAGGTGCATTTCCGGCTCGGTGACGGTACCCGTCTTATCGACGCAGATAACGTCAACTCCCGCAAGCGTCTCAATGCACTTCATATCGTGGACGAGGGTGTTGCGCTTCGCAAGTCTTATCGCCGAAGCGGCAAGGGCGATCGTCGTGAGCAGGTAAAGGCCGTCGGGGATCATTCCGAGGACGGAGCCCGCCATCGACTCGACGCTTTCCTTGACGGGATATTTGAGGATATAATGCTGATTGTAGAACGTGAGGGCGGCAAGCGGGATGATGATAAAGCCGATGATCTTGATAAGAAGCGTCAGGGACTTCATCATGCCGGGCTTCTGCTTCTTCTGTATCTTCTTTGCGTCGTTTGCGAGCGTTGCGGCAAACGATTCGTTTCCGACCCTCGTGAGCTGTGCGCGGCAGGTTCCCGAAACGATGTAGGAGCCGGAAAGAAGATTGGAGCCCTGCACCTTTTTGATCTCGTCGGATTCACCGGTGACGAGGGACTCGTTCACGTTGACCTCGCCGTCGATGACCACCGCGTCTGCTGGGATCTGATTGCCGGCGGAGAAGATGACGATGTCGTCAAGGACGAGGTCGTCGCTGTTGACCTGTTCCTCGTTGCCGTCGCGTATCGTTTTCGTCAGCGGCGATGAGACGAGTGTCAGTTTTTCAAGCGTGTCCTTCGCCCTCAGCTCCTGGATGATACCGATGACGGTATTCGCAACGACGATCACGAGGAAGGTGAGATTGCCTATGCTCGTATTGACCGAAACGAGGACGATCGTTATGATCATGAACAGTATGTTGAAATACGTGAAAATATTGGTGAGAAAGATCTGTCCGACGGTCTTTGATGCCTTGTTGTTGGTGACGTTTGAAAGTCCTTCGTTGATCCTTCTCTCGACCTGCTCCTCGCTGAGTCCCATATCGGGGTCGGGATTGAACCTTACCGCATTGTCGCAGGTCAGCTTGTATTCGCTCTCCTTGCGTTTGAAGAGCTTGTCTATTGTTTTTTTGATGTCAAATGATTTGTTCTTACTCATTTCAGCGCCCTTTCGGGAAAATAATTATCATCTAATTATATCATACTTTCGCCTTTTTGTAAAGCAAAAAAATCTTTAATTATATGTTAATAATATCGGAAGGAATATTTACAACTTATTTTCCGTTTTCACTTGAAAAAAAAAGAAAAAACTGATATAATATTGTCAGGAGGTGAAACAATGATCTACAATCTGATATTCTGTTCCGGTATTGCCCTTCTTACAGTCTTCTGGATACTCGAAATCATTTTCGTTGTTTTCAACGTAATCGTCAGCCCCCGGAAACTCTCCGGCTTCCCTCTCGTCACCGCCGCGGGTGCGACGCTTTTTACCGTCCTCACCGCCGTCGTGCAGATATATGCCGCCATGAACTGCTTTTTCAGATCGCTGATACTTTTAAGGGTAGCGGGGCTCGGGCTCTGCCTTGCGGGTATTGCGGTCGTCCTGCTTGCGCTCATCGAAAACAGAAAGAACCGTGAAAGCGGGCTTATCGTCAGCGGGATTTATTCCCTCAGCCGTACCCCGTTCGCACTTTCGTTCCTGCTCTTTTCGGCGGGATTCGTCGCCGTATTCTGGCACCCCGCGCTGTTTGCGCTGACCGTCCTTGCCGTAATATTCATCCATCTTTATACCGTAAACGTCACCGAAGACGGTCTTCTTGAAAAATACGGGGAGCAATATTCCGACTATAAGTTCTCGGTCAACCGTTATTTCGGAAAAAGCAGATACAACAAAATTGTCGGCAGGATCGTTATCTGCCTCATTTCGCTCGCAGTCGCCGGAGTCATTGCCGTTATGATAATAAACTGTATCGTCCTTAGCAAGACCAAAAAAAATATACTTACCGAAGAAGAAGCGGCAAAGCTCACCGACGTTGACTGCATTCTCGTCCTCGGCTGCGGAGTAAAGAGCGACGGCACGCCGTCGGATATGCTCCACGACAGGGTAAAGGTCGGGATCAGAGTATTCGACACCGGAGTGACAGACCGTATTCTGATGTCCGGAGACCACGGCAGAACGAATTACGACGAGGTCAACGCCATGAAGAAGATGGCGACCGATTCGGGCATAGACCCCGACGAGGTGTTCCTCGACCACGCCGGATTTTCGACCTACGAAAGCATGTACCGCGCAAAGGAGATATTCTGCGTCAAAAAAATGATCATCGTCACGCAGGAATACCACCTTTCGAGAGCGATCTACATCGCCCGCGCGCTCGGGATCGAAGCGTACGGAGTATCCGCCGACGAGAGAAACTACCGCAATCAGACTTACAGAGAACTGAGAGAAGCCGTAGCGCGCGTCAAAGACGTCTTCTACTGCATAGCAAAGCCGAAACCGACCTATCTCGGTAAAAAAATACCGATCACCGAAAAAGGAAGCCGCACAGACGGCTGATAATAAAAAACGCAAGGAGAATGAACATGACTGAAATCAACGTTGATTTTTCAAAAAAGCTCGGCAGGATCAAACCGATGCACGCCGTCAACAACGGGCCCGTAATGGCACGCAAGGATCAGACGAGAGGCAACAACATTTCTTACAAGGAAGCGCGTATCCCTTACGCGAGAAACCACGACGCAGCGTTCTGGTCGGGCTACGGCGGAGAACACACGGTTGACGTACTTAATATCTTCCCCAATTTTGATGCCGATCCCGAGGATCCCGCAAGCTACGATTTCGTCCTTACCGACAGATACATCACCGAGACGCTTGAATGCGGAACAGAGACCTTCTACCGTCTCGGCGCAAAGATCGAGCACACACCGATCAAATACCATATATTCCCTCCGAAGGACTATAAAAAATACGCAGTGATCTGCGAGCATATCATCCGCCACATGAACTACGGATGGGCAAACGGACATCATTTCGGAATAACCTACTGGGAGATCTGGAACGAGCCGGAAAACAACGATCCCGTCAATCCGCTCTGTTGGGCAGGAACCGACGAGCAGTTCTTCGACTTCTACGAGGTCATGGCAAAGCACCTAAAATCCTGCTTTCCCGAGCTCAGGATCGGCGGTCCTTCATCCTGCGGCGATATAGCGTGGAAGGAGAGATTCCTTTCCGAAATGAAGAAGAGGAACGTCCCTATGGACTTCTTCTCCTGGCATATATATAACACGCAGACGGAGGCGGTGACCGATCTTGCCGATTCGGTACACGACGTCATGGTCAGGACCGGCTACGGAGACGCAGAGAGTATTCTCAACGAATGGAACTATGTCAAAGGATGGTCGGGGCCGATCTTCGGAGAAAGCATAATGCACATCATCGGAATAAAGGGTGCTGCGTTTGAGGCGGACGTAATGATCCGTTCGCATCATCATCCCGTCGATATGCTCATGTATTACGACGCAAGGCCGACCGCCTTCAACGGACTCTGGAACTACTACGATTACAAGCCCCTCAAAGGTTATTATCCGATCTGTATGTTCTCCGATCTTTACGCTCTCGGCACGGAGGTAGAAACGGCGGAGGTCACAGACGGAGTGTCTGCCCTCGCCGCGACCGACGGGGAAAAGGGTGCGATCATGCTTGCCTACTACACCGATGACGACGAGGCAACCGAGGAAAAGACAGTCAGCGTCATCGTCTCCGGGCTCGACCTCGACAAGGCGGATATCTGCCTTGTCGATAAGGACAGCTCAAACGCGAAGAAGACCGTTGACCTTTCGGACTGTCTCACAGTCACGATGAAGCCG
>JAGHTD010000023.1 GCA_018065475.1 Candidatus Colimorpha enterica | reverse complement strand
CATCAACGAAGACCTCCTTCCCGGCTCCAAGCTCACCGGCGTAGAGAAGGAAAAGGCACAGCAGGAGATCCGTAAGGCTCTCGGCCTTATCCTCGACAGAAACCACATCTGCGTTGACATCGCTCAGGGCGGACAGGTTCCCGCTTCCTCCTTCGTTGCTATGGGTAACAAGAACCCCGATAACACGGAGTTCTACCAGACCGCAGGTCACAACGATGGCTTCTACGGCTACTATGACGTATCCGCTGAGGCTTATGCCGCAAACTGCGCAGCTGCACAGGCAACTCTTGCAAAGTATTACAAATAATTTCGAGACCCAGCCTTCATTGCACTTATAAGGCAGTAAAAAGCCCTTCGCACAAGCGAAGGGCTTTTGTCTTTATATTTATCGGAGAAGCTCGCAGAGATATTTGATCGGTATCGCCGACCAGCCGTGGCAGAGACTTCCGGCGTTGCCGAAATCGCTTTCCCCTTTGATCGTCTCCCAGAAGGAAGTTGCACCCTCCGAGAGCATATATCCGTACTTGTCTTTGATGTCGTCAAGGATGAACTTCTTTGACGAGCCGTCACAGTTGAGGAGCGCATCATAGACGAATCCGAGCATCGAAAGCGAGGCGGGCGTCACGTTTCCCTCTCCCTTGCAGCCGGAGACAACGTTTCTGCCGTCAAGACCCGCAAGAACGGCAAACGCCTGGCCGAGCTGTGAATAATCGTCACTTAACAAGGATGACGTGCAGTACATTCCCTTTTCCTCATTGTAAAAACGTCTTCTTATCTCCTCTTTCATTTTATCCGTCTCGGAAGTATCGAAGCCGAAATATTTTGAGGCGGTAATGAGACTGATCACGTATGCGCAGTTGAGGATAAGGTCTGTCTTCTCGGGCCTTTCGGCGGGATTGTGAAGCTCGTTTCTTCCGTCGTTGTTATCGGTCCATTCGTAAAAGTTCCAATACGGCGCGGGGGGATTAGAGATAAGACCGCTACCGTTTTTATATCTTCTGAAAGCATTGAAGATGCCCTCAACGGTGTCCTTTACCTCATCTATTACCGATCTGTCGCCCGTGGCGTCAATATATTCGCACACCTCGACGGGATACATGATAGAGAAGAAAGGTATCGCGGGGGTATTTACCGCCGGGTAGGTGAGTTCAAGCAGTCCGTCGTCCCTCTTCCCTTTTGAGATAAAGACGAGGTTTGCGCGCTGAAAAGCCGTTTCTTCAAAGGCGTAATACCCGCACATCATCTGATTTTTGCTGTCAAGGACGTAAAGCGCCGGCTCTCTCCGCGGGCAGTCCTCGTAATGCGTGTGCATA
>JAGHTD010000209.1 GCA_018065475.1 Candidatus Colimorpha enterica | reverse complement strand
CTTCCCGAATCTCAGTCTCGGAACGGTTTATCGCAATCTGAAGGAACTGACGCAGGACGGGACGATAGCTTCCCTGGGTGTCTTCTGCGACCGCGAAAGGTTTGACGCAAGGACCGACACGCATACGCACGCAATATGCAGCCGCTGCGGAAAGGTCATCGACGTCGATGAGGTCAGGATGCCCGACGGAATAGTCGAAGAAGCCGCAAAACTGACGGATTTCAAAATAGAAACGGCAAATCTGCAGTTTATCGGGATATGTGCGCAGTGTCAGAACTGCCGGAAGGAGTAAAATATGGGAAATCCGCTTTTTGACCTCACATACGGTCTTTTCGTACTCAGCGTAAACGTCTATAAGAGAGACAACGCCTGCATTATCAATACCGCCGTGCAGGTATCGTCCGATCCGCAGAGGATCAGCATTTCGGTCATCAAGGCAAACCATACCGCCGATATGCTTAACTATACCGACGACTTCACGATCTCTACGATCAGTCAGAAGGCGACGTTTGATCTTTTCAAGCGTTTCGGCTTTCAGTCAGGCAGGGACGTCGAGAAGTTCGAGGGCTTTGACGGGTGTGTAAGGACGAAAAACGGCGCATACGCGATCACCGAGGGCACCAACTCCTACATCTCCGCTCACATCGAGCAGAGGATCGACCTCGGGAGCCATGTTCTCATCATAGCGAAGATAACCGATATGCAGAGCTTGAACGACGATCCGTCGGCGACCTACGCATATTATCATTCAAACATCAAGCCGAAGCCGAAGACCGACGCTTCAAAGGCGGGCAAAACGGTATGGAGATGCAAGGTCTGCGGTTACGAATACGAGGGAGAAACCCTCCCCGACGGCTTTATCTGCCCGACCTGCAACCACGGCGCGGAAGATTTTGAAAAAGTCACGCTGTAAACAAGCCAAAAAAAATATTTACATATATTGGAGAAAAACAAAATGAAAAAATGGAAATGTCTGATCTGCGGTGAGATCGTAGAAAGCGAAAACCGCCCCGAGGCGTGCCCTCTCTGCAAGGCACCCGGTGAGAAGTTCGTTGAGCTCAAGGAAGAAGAGATGACCTGGGCGGCAGAGCACGTTATAGGCGTAGCAAAGGACGCTCCCGAAGAGATCAAGGAAGGCCTCAGAGCCAACTTCAACGGCGAATGTACCGAAGTAGGTATGTATCTCGCAATGTCGAGAGCAGCCGCAAGAGAGGGCTACCCCGAAATTGCAGAGTACTGGAAGACCGCCGCTTTTGAAGAGGCAGAGCACGCCGCAAAGTTCGCGGAGCTTCTCGGCGAGGTCGTTTCCGAAAGCACAAAGCAGAACCTCACAGTCCGCGTTGCGGCTGAAAACGGCGCAACGGCAGGCA
>JAGHTD010000018.1 GCA_018065475.1 Candidatus Colimorpha enterica | reverse complement strand
TAATAAAAGGAATATTTTTTGAAACGAAAGGGCATCATTTTGCTGTTTGAATCGTATATGATGCTGCTCGGGGAAGCAATGCTTCCGGTCCTGCTTTCGCTTATTCTGTTTTTGGTACAAAAGAAAGGAAAGCATTTCAACCGGCTGTCATACTTCTGGCAGCAGTTTATCATCGGAGTGCTGTTTTCCGGTCTTGCGATACTCGGGACAGAAAAAGGAATAAATATCAACGGTGCGGTCGTCAACGTCCGTGATTCCGCTCCCGTCTGCGCAGGTCTCTTCTTCGGAGGTCCAGCCGGTATCATCGCCGGAATAATCGGCGGTGCCGAAAGATGGTTGTCGGTAATTTGGAACGGAAGCGGGGCATACTCCCGCCTCGCCTGCTCGATCTCCACGTTCCTTGCAGGTGTTATCGCCGCTTTCCTGCGCAAATTCATGTTTGCGCAGAAGCACCCGCGGCCCGTATTCGCTTTCGTGATCGGAGGTATCACCGAGGTCATCCACCTGACGGTCCTTCTCATCACCAAGCTGACCAACTCCGCCCAGGCGTTCGACATTCTGAAGATCTGCTACATCCCGATGATCTTATTCAACGCCCTGTCCGTAATGATGACCGCCATCATTCTTGCGATCATCAACAGGGATCTCTTCCGCAGGAAGGAAGAAAAAGCGTCTCTTACCGATCATATACAGAACTGGCTGCTCCTCAGCGTCACGGTCGCCTGCCTGTGCGCGACCACGTTCGTTTACGCTCTTTCCACCAACGCGGCAAAATCCGACTGCTCCGACCTTCTTGAAAGCAACATCGACGACTTCGCCGATCAGCTCGCGTGGTCAAGCGACATAGCGTTCACGGAACAGAGGCACATCGGAAACACCGGTTTCATCCTCGTCATCAATTCCGAGGGCAACGTGAACAACGTCGGCCCGTATTTCGGAATGAGATACTACGAAGAGGGCTACTCCATAGACGGCCTCTCCGAAAACGAGATCGAAAAGACCGAGTTCAAGATCGGCAATCACAACGAGAGCGCTCAGTTCTTCCGTATGTACCGGACGGTCACCGATCGGGTAAACGACTATTCCTACACGGTAATCGCATATCAGACCGTCGAAGAGGCGATGATACAGAGAGACCACTCGCTGTTCATCAACTGCTTCATAATCCTCATAATATTCGCGTTCCTGTTCTGCATGATCTACAACCTCATCAAGCGGCTCGTAGTCAACAGGATCCGCAGTGTCAACTCAAAGCTTCAGAAGATAACCGACGGCGATCTTTCGGTCAAGATCGAGGACAATTCCTCTTTGGAGTTTGAATTGCTTTCACGCGACATCAACTCCTCGGTCACCACCCTCAAGCATTACATCGACGAAGCCGCCGAAAGACTGACGAAGGAGCTTCAGTTTGCGAAGAGCATTCAGTATTCCTCCCTTCCCTCGGTCTTCCCGGCTTATCCGAACATCCGTTCTTTTGACATATACGCGACGATGGATACGGCGCAGGAGGTCGGAGGCGACTTCTACGACTTCTATATGCTCGATCCCGATCACCTTATCATGCTCATCGCCGACGTTTCCGGCAAGGGCATACCCGCCGCCTTGTTTATGATGAAGGCGAAGACGATGCTTAAAAACTTCACCGAAAGCGGTCTTTCGATCAGCGAAGCGTTTGAAAGAGCAAACGAACAGCTCTGCATCGGAAACGACGCCGGAATGTTCGTCACCGCCTGGATGGGAATGCTTACGCTCTCGTCCGGACGTCTCGACTTCGTGAGTGCCGGACACAATCCGCCTATCGTGTGCAGAAACGGCAGCGGATTTGATTATCTCACCGAGAGAGCGGGATTCATCCTCGCCGGAATGGACGGCGTGAAATACAAGTCTCACTCGATAGACCTCGCCCCCGGCGAAAAGATCTATCTCTACACCGACGGTGTCACCGAAGCCACAAGCGCCGACAAGCAGTTTTACGGCGAAGACAGACTTCTTCGGTGCATCAACGCATTGAAGGACTGCGGTCCCGTCGATATGCTTCACGGCATAAAGAAGGACATTGACTCATTCGTCGGAGACGCAGAGCAGTTTGACGATATAACGATGGTCACCGTACACTACTACGGGGACAGTAAGGAGGAACAATAAATGCCGATGGTTGAAAAAACCTATCCGGCAACGGACGAAAGCCTTGCAAAGCTGACCGCCCTTGCCGAAGAAATAATGGACTCAAACGACGTGCCCATGAAGGTGTCGATGCAGGTCACCGTTGCCATAGAAGAGATCTTCGTCAACATCGCCCACTACGCATACGAAGACAAGGAAGGCGATGCAAAGATCACGATAGATTTAACGGACAGCAAAATAGCGATAACCTTCATCGACAGCGGCGTTCCGTTCAATCCACTTGAAAAGCCCGATCCCGACATCACTCTCTCGGCTGACGACAGAGCGATCGGAGGCCTCGGGATCTATATGGTCAAGAAAAGCATGACTGACGTCGATTACAAATACGAAAACAGTCAGAATATTCTGACCATAACCAAGGAGTGGTAACGGCAGTATGGGAGAACTACTTGACAAAGCCATCGTATTCGCCACCTCCGCCCACAGCGGGCAGGTGCGGAAGATGGCAAACACACCTTACATCCTTCACCCTCTTGAGGTAGCGACGATAATCGCAACGCTCGGAGGAAATGAAGAGCTTATGGCGGCAGGACTTCTTCACGACACCGTAGAAGACTGCAACGTCGATCCGCTTGAGATAAGAAAGCTTTTCGGCTCCCGCGTCCACGCACTCGTCGCGAGTGAGACGGAGGACAAGCTCTCTGACAGACCTCCCGAGGAGACCTGGATGGAAAGAAAGCAGGAATCGCTCATAATGCTCAAGCACTCTAACGACATCGACGTCAAGAAGCTGTGGCTCGGAGACAAGCTCTCAAACATCCGCTCGTTCTACCGCGCGTACGTAAAAGAAGGCGACGCGATGTGGCATTATTTCCACCAGAACGACCCGAAAAAGCAGGCATGGTACTATCGCACGATAACCGACTGTCTGTCAGAGCTGTCCGACACGGTGGCATACAAAGAATACGTTATGCTCGTCGAAGCGATATTCGCTTCGGTAAGCAAAGAAGAAACCAATATTGAGTTATATTAAAAAGGAGATACAATTATGGAAATCGCAAAAACAACCGAAGCAGGAAAAACCACTCTCGCACTTACCGGCCGTCTTGATACAAACACAGCTCCCCAGCTTGAGACGATCATCAGAAATGATCTCGGCGGTGTATCCGAGCTTGTATTCGACTTCAAGAAGCTCGAATACATCTCTTCCGCAGGTCTCAGAGTGATCCTTTCCGCTCAGAAGACCATGAACGCCCAGGGA
>JAGHTD010000055.1 GCA_018065475.1 Candidatus Colimorpha enterica | reverse complement strand
TTCGCAAGACGCGCTATCGACGAAATGCTCGATACCGCCGCTTACGACGACTGGAACCCCTACCACTTCCTTGACGTCGGCAACGTCTGTGTCGGAATGGGCCTCGGCTACGACTGGTTCTACAACGTAATGACCGAAGAGGAGAAAACGACCATACGTGAAGCCATCCTCAAGTTCGGTATCGGCGAAGGTATGAAGGATTACGGCAACAAGATCCGCAAGAGAACCTACAAGTGGTACCAGGAAGATCCCGGCGACAACTGGAAGTTCATCTGCAACGGCGGTCTCGGACTCTGCTGCATGGCGATCTTCGACGACTGCAACGAAGAGCAGGGAAAGACCTGCACCGACGCTCTCACCTTCGGTTACAACGACCTCTACAAGTTCATCCGCAACTGCTACAACAAGGAAGACGGCTCCTACGTTGAGGGTCTCTCCTACTGGTCTTACGGCGGACAGTACCTCGGTATCTACTCCACCGGCCTCGTATAGGCGGCAGGCACCAACTTTGACCTCACCGACGCCGAGGGTATCAAGAAGACCGGATACTTCCCGATCTACACTTCCTCCAACAACGGCCTTTCCTTCTGCTTCGGCGACGGTTCCGAGCAGTACTGCAAGGACCCCTACTTCCTCTGGCTCGGACACGAGTTCGACGCTCCCGAGGTCGGCTACTTCCGCTATAAGTACATCAAGGGCGGCGAGTACAACATTCAGGACCTCTTCTGGCTCTTCCCCGAAGATAACTTCGAGAAGGTCGAAATGGGCACCGACTACGGCGCAGTAGGCACCACCAACGCTACGTTCCGTACAAGCTGGAATGACGGCGCGATGTTCATCGGCTGTCACTGGGGCGACGAGGACGTTCCTCACGGACACAAGGATATGGGCGAGTTCTGTCTCGACTACGGCGGGCAGAGATTCCTTCTCGACCTCGGTAAGGAGGACTACAACCTTCCCGGCTGCTACGACAGCTACCGTGTAATTTCCGAGGGTCACAACACCCTTACTATCAACCCCAAGACCATGCTCAAGGCCCACGGCGGACAGAAGAGCTCTGCCGAGGCGTATGTCAACAAGTACAAGAGCTCCGACACCGACAGCTTCGCGGTCTGCGATATGACCTCCGCGTACGACATCAAGTCGGTACAGAGAGGTATCCGTCTCTTCAAGGCGGATTCGATCGCGATCCTTCAGGATGAAATCTCCTGCACGGCGGCCGACGAGATCTACTGGTACGCTCATACCAAGGCGGAGATCAAGCTCCTCGACGGCGGTAAGGCGGCAGTTCTTACCCTCAACGGCAAATCGCTGAGAGCGACTATCCAGAGCGGTGACGCGGTATTCACGATCGAGGACGCTAAGTCGAGCTTGTACGCAAAGAGCGTTGCAAACCAGACTCCCAACACCGGCGTTCAGAAGCTTGCCATCAAGCTCACCGGTTCCGACAGCTATACTCTCACGGTCGCATTCACTCCCGGCAACTACCAGGGTGAGCTTCCCGCGGTTACTGCAATCGCAGACTGGAACTGATCTGAAAAACAATGATCCGGCGGGTTTCCCGCCGGATCGCTTATTACGGAGACCTCAATATGAGAATAAAATATGTAATAGACGAAGAAAACAAGCGTATCGGCCCCGATATGCTTGAAAAAATATTTGAAAAGCACGGCAAAAACGGTCACCCGAGAATGATCTTCACGAATGATAAGATCGCGTTCCTCAAGGAGCACGTCGGAAAGGACGACGTTTACGGCAACACGATAAAGTCTGTCGTCGCCGAGGCGGACAAGTGGGCGGCAAAAGACCTGCTGAAATACGAGCTCCGCGACGGTCTGCGCCTTCTCTACGTCAGCCACGACGCGCTTGACACCGTTATGTACTGCTGCGAAGCGTACTTCTTCACCGGAGACAAAAAGTATTCCGACAGAGTGCTTGCGGAGTTCGACAACCTCCTTCGTTTCCCCGACTGGCACCCCTATCACGATCTTGACTACGGCGTTCTCGCCCTTGCCGCCGGCTTCGCCTTCGACTGGCTCTACGGCCTTATGACTCCCGAATACAGGGCGTGGGTCGTCAGCCGTCTCGAAGAGCTCGTTTTCAGACCCGCTTACAACGACTATCTGAACAAGATCTACACGAAGTATCAGCCCGGAGTATGCGAGGCACCCGAAAACGAGTTCACCCGCACCTATCCGTGGGTACAGGACACCCCCGGCGACAACCACAAGCTGATAAACGACGCCGGAATCTCTGTCTGCGCAATGGCGATCTGCGGTGAAAACCCCGAGACCGACAGAAAGTGCGAGGAAGTTCTTTCCTGGGGTTACGACCTCGATAAGAAGTTCATCCGCGACGCTTACGACGCAAAGGACGGAAGCTATTTCGAGGGTATGGGCTACTGGGAATACGGTATGAGGCACCTTGCCCTCCGTATCGCCGCCATGGACACCGCCTGCGGTACGCATTATGAGCTTATCGACTGGGAGGGCTTCCGCAAGACGATCTATTTTCCCGTTATGCTTTCCTCCATCGACCTTCACGCCTTCTCGTTCAGCGACGGAAGCGAGGAGGACACCTGCTATCCTCCGCTCCTTATGCTCGCCGGACTGTACGGAATGAACGGTATCGCAAAGCTGAGAGCCGACAGGATAAAGAACGGTGGCGGAAGCAGCTTCGACCTCGCGTGGCTGTACGACGGCATTTACAGCTCGGACGAGAGCGCCGAAATGCCGCTTGACTACGGCGACGTCGGCACCACCAACGCAACCTTCCGTACCAATTGGGACAAGGATTCGCTCTTCGTCGGTATCCATTACGGCAAGAACAGACTTCCTCACGGTCATCTCGACATGGGCGAGTTCTGCGTCGATTACTCCGGCGTAAGGTTCATGACCGACCTCGGAAAGGACAACTACAACATCGTCCGTTACGGCGACTGCTACCGTATGAGAGCAGAGGGTCACAACTGCCTCGTCATCAACCCGTCCAAGGAGCCCGATCAGAGCTGGGAGGGAGAGACCTACGTCGATACCTTCGTCGTCGGCGAAAAGTCCTACTGCTCCGCCGATATGTCTTCCGCTTACCCCGGTAAGCAGGTAAGACGCGATCTCATCCTCGACAGAAAGACGGAGACGGCAGAGGTCAGGGACGTTATCAAATGTGAAAAGAACGACAACGTATGGTGGTTCGGTCAGACGCAGGCGGAAATTGAGATCATCGACGGCGGAAAGGCCGCTATCCTCACCCGAAACGGCGTGAAGATGAAGGTCACCTCCCTCGCCGACGGACTGCTCACCGAAATGGACGCCGCTCCCGCAGAGTGGTCGCCCGATTCGCCCGGTCAGGCGGTAAACAAGGGTTACAGAAAGCTCGCCCTGCACCTTTCCGGCAAGGACGCCTACGAGATCAGGATCACTTTTGCACCCGAAAAAGGATAAAGAACCGTCCGCCCGCGTCCGCGGATAAGGATCGCGGATGAACGGACAGCTGAATGAAACGCAAAAAAATGTGCGGCTTGATATTTCGCCGCACATTTTTCGTTTTATGTCTTGACAAAAAAGGTAATTTGCGGTACAATTTAGGTGATATAATATTGTAATTATTCGAAGGAGGATTTTCAATATGAGAGTATTGGCAATCGGAGCACATCCCGACGACATTGAAATTGCCTGCTCGGGTACGCTCGCAAAATGCGTGAAGCGCGGCGACAAGGTCATCACCTGCCACGTATCGACCGGTAATCTCGGCCACGTCATCATTCCCCCGGATGAGCTCACAATCATCCGCGCCAACGAGGCGAAGAAAGCGGGAGCAATGGCGGGTATCGAGGTCATCAGCGGTGAGTTCAACGATCTCGACATCTTTGACAACAACAAAGAGGCGAGAAACCGTATGGTGGAGATCATCCAGTACGCCGACCCCGATTTCATCATCACTCACAACCCCGACGACTATATGCCCGATCACACGGCAGTATCCCGTCTCGTATTCGACGCAAGCTTCACCGCTACGCTTCCCAACTACAAGACGAAGACCGGCCACGCGGCAAAGCTCGTCCCCATCTACTATATGGACACCCTTGCGGGCGTAAACTTCGTCCCCACCGAGTTCGTTGACATCACCGACGAGACCGACCTGAAGATCAACATGCTCGAGTGCCACGAGAGCCAGCTCGTATGGATGAGAGAGCACGACGGCATCGACTTTGCCGATATGGTACGCACCTGCTCAAGATACAGGGGCTATCAGTGCGGAGCCGCTTACGCGGAGGGCTTCCGTATGTGCAACGTATATCTTAAAGGAACAACAAAACGGCTCCTGCCGTAATTATTTGGAGGAATAACCATGGATTTTAATTCCACAGTAAAAGGCAGCCTTCTTGAAGGCTTCTATCCCGTAGGATGGGATTTTGAGAAAATTGACGAGTGCTGCTCGCACGATCCGTCTGAGGTGTTCGACCGCCAGAACTTCTGGAACAAGGACTTCAACCCCGTACAGTGCGAGAGCGTTGCAGAGTTTGACGTAAAGATGGGCCACGAGATCGCAAACGAGATCCGCAAGGCACGCGAAGCAGGCAAGAAGATCGCCTTCATCCTTCCCGTAGGACCTATGGGAATGTATAAGTGGGCAGTTTACTTCCTCAAAGAGTGGAAC
>JAGHTD010000321.1 GCA_018065475.1 Candidatus Colimorpha enterica | reverse complement strand
CATCTGTGAGCTTATTGTCGAATAATCGGATATCGCCTTTGAAATAAGCAAACGATAAAACAAAAAGGGACGCCGTGGCGTCCTTTTTTGTTTTTCCTCGTCCTCATACTTGATTTTTTTCCGTATTGATGATATAATATACAGTGAATAATTATAAGGGGAAAATGTCGGCTGATGAAGGTGATCGGACTTACGGGCAGCACGGGCTCGGGAAAAAGCTACGCGGCGGAGCTTCTCGCAAAGGCGGGGATCCCGTCGGTTGACTGCGACGCCGTGTGCCATCTCGTCTATAAAAACGGGGAGGAATGCAACGCGGAGCTTTGCTCCCTCTTCGGCGACAGGATCAAAGCCGAAAACGGCGACATTGACCGTGTGAAGCTGAGAGAAGCGGCGTTTTCGACCCCCGAAAACTACGCCGACCTCAATGAGATCGCCCACAGGCATATAAAAAAGAAGGTGCTATCTCTCGTCGAGGGGTACCGTAACGAAGGAAAAGCGGCGGTGCTGATCGACGCGCCCCTGCTCTTCGAGAGCGGTTTTGACTCCTTCTGCGATCTCGTCGTCTCGGTGATCGCCGACCGCGAAACGCAGATACGGCGTGTCTGCAAGAGGGACGGCATAACCCCCGACGTCGCCGTTCAGCGGCTTGAAAAGCAGAAAAGCAACTATTTCTACGTTTCGGGAGCCGACGCCGTCATCGACAATTCCGACGCAAACGCCGACAGCGTAAAGGGCGAGATAATCGCCCTCGGCGAAAAACTGATAAACGAAAACTTTAATCCACGGAGGAAAAATAAATGAACGCAAAGGAACTCAAAGAAGCGCTCACCTACAAAAACAAGAACGCTTTTGACACGATCACGGATGAGGAGCTCGACCGCTCCTTCGCTCTCGCCGAGAGCTACAAGCTCTTCCTCGACTGCGCAAAGACCGAGAGAGAGGCGGTAAAATACGGTGTCGCAATGGCGGAGCGCAAGGGCTATGTCGAGTACGAGATCGGCGACAGTCTCGAGGTCGGAGGCAAATACTACCTCAATAGCCGCGGCAAGGAGCTTTTGCTCATCCGTATG
>JAGHTD010000135.1 GCA_018065475.1 Candidatus Colimorpha enterica | reverse complement strand
GAACGTCATTTTTGCCGTATATATCATTCCCCGGTTTTACTGATTTATACAAGATTTTTATGAAATGCGCCTGCCGACCGCAGGCGTATTTTTGCATTTTTATATTTGAGAAAAGGAGAACGGTATGAAAAAACTTATCGCGTTATTACTCACAGTATCAACTCTTCTTGCCACATCCTGTGTGGCGGTAAAGACCGGAGACGACGGCACGACGGATACAAAAAAGACACCTGACGAGCAGACTACGGCGGGAGAGGGAACGACAGCCGAAGAACAAACTACGGCTGACGAGCAGACGACAGTTGACGACGTCACGACCGCCGAAGACGTCACGACTGCGACGCGGACAACGAAACAAGAGCCGGACATTGAGGTGGATTTCGTGGCATGGCCTCTTGAAGAACTGATGGCTATGTCCGACAATATTCTTAAAGCACGGTTTATAGGCAAGACCGTTGACGAAAATGATGTAATATACAGCTTTGACGTTCTGGAAGAATATTACGGCAATACGCTCAGAAAGACTATTGACATGTTCTATGGCAATAAATGGGGGCTTCGAACCGACTTCCCGTACGAAAAAGGCAAGGATTATTTCCTTCTTCTGAGCGATCGCGGAGATCAATATTCCGGCGGTCAAGGCAAATGGGTCGCCGCTGACCATTGGATGTTCCTGCCTGCCTACGACGTATCAAAGATGATCCTTAACGATAAACCGATCAAGGAAAGCTCCGAGATCAAAAAGCTCAGAAACGAGAAAGATTTCATCAAATATCTGAAATCCGTCATTGCAGGAGAGGGCTTCCCCGAACCGAAGGAAAAGAAATACATATTGAGTGACGATATCGGAGAGATCGTAAGCCGTTCCGAAGTGATTTTTGCGGTAACGGCAAGAAAAATACAGTACAGAAGCGTATCAGATATAAACGAAAAGAAAGACTTTTTCGTCTGTGAGGTCGCCGAGGTGTATAAAGGCGATATTGAAGTCGGCACAACGGTCGATGTGATCTTTATGAAAGGTACCGTCTCAATGGGCGAAACCGTGATATTTGCCGGATATATGGACGAGGCAAAGGATTTGTTCAGGATAACCTCCCCGAGCAGCGTTTACAAAATGACCGAAAAAGACAATATTATTGCTTTGATAGAAGAGCAGAAATAAAGGCAATGTTTAATGAAAAACGCCCCCTTGCACGGAGCGTTTTTTGTTGCCGGCAGACGGATAAACGAGGGCTTCGCCTATTATATATTTAATATAAATATAAAATAACAAAAATCATCTTGCAAAAATCGCTTTATTATGATATACTATATTATGAAATATTATTTACGGAGGTGTGGTATGGCTGTCAATATGCTCGGAATGACCGAAAACGAAGTTGCCGGGATCTGCGGCAGTCTTTCGATCACCGGATTCCGTATAAAGCAGATATACAAATGGGTATCGGCGGGAAAGGACGTCCCCGGGATGACCAATCTGCCCGCTTCCGTCCGCGCTTCGCTCACCGAAGCCGGCTACGGAGTGTTCCTCCCGAAGATCGAGAAAAAGCTCGTCTCTTCCATAGACGGGACGGTCAAATATCTCTTCTCCCTCTCCGACGGCGAGCTCATCGAGAGCGTCGTGATGAAGTACGAGCACGGGAACACGATCTGCGTTTCCTGCCAGGCGGGGTGCCGTATGGGCTGCCGCTTCTGCGCCTCCACTCTCAACGGCAAGGTGAGAGACCTGCACTATTCGGAGATACTCGGTCAGGTATATGCCGCCGAGGCGGACACGGGCGAAAAAATATCCAACATCGTCATGATGGGGATAGGCGAGCCGCTCGACAACTACGACAACACGGTGAAGTTCCTCCATACCGTCAACTCCCCCGACGGGCTCAACATCGGCTTCCGGCACATATCGCTCTCGACCTGCGGTGTCGTCAGCGGTATCGACCGCCTCGCCGAAGAGGATATGCCCATCACCCTTTCGATCTCACTCCATTGCATAGACAACGAAAAGCGGAAGGAGCTTATGCCGGTCACCAAAAAATGGTCGGTCGATGAGCTTCTCGCGGCTTGCAAAAGGTATTTCGACCGCACCGGAAGGAGAATATCGTTTGAATACACGCTCATCGCGGGCGAGAACGACTCCGTAAAGCAGGCAGCAGAGCTCGCGGAAGGGCTGAAAAAACACCTCGGCAGAATGCCGATACACGTCAACCTCATCCCCCTCAACCCCGTAAAGGAAAGAGGGCTCGGCACCAGCGCGAGGGAGGACGTAAAGAGATTTCAGGACACGCTGATCTCACACGGCATAAACGCCACAGTGAGAAGAAAGTTAGGCCCCGACATCAACGCCTCCTGCGGACAGCTGAGGCACAGCGCAAAGCAGGAAAACGAAGAAAACACCGAAAAGAAAGGAGATACGCCATGATCATCGCAACCGGAACCGACATAGGAAAGAAGCGCCGTGAAAACCAGGACAGCTTCGCTATCTCCCCCGTCGGTGAAAAGGCATACGCCGCCGTCCTCTGCGACGGTATGGGCGGTGCCGCAGGCGGAAAGACCGCGTCGTCTCTCGCCGCCGAGCACTTCATCGGCTTCATCAAAAAGAACTACCGCGACGGAATGGACGCAGATGAATGTGTCTCCCTCATCACCGGCGCGATAAACGAGGCAAACGCCGTCGTTTACAGCCTTTCACTCAAAAAAAGCTCGCTGAACGGAATGGGAACGACGCTCGTCGCCGCCCTCATCTGCGAAGACAGAGTTCACGTCGCCAACATCGGCGACAGCCGTCTCTACGAGATCACCGACGGCAATATAAAACAGATCACAAACGACCATACCTACGTGCGCTACCTGCTCAACATCGGCGAGATCAACATCGACGAAATGGCGACGTCGCCTTTCCGCCACATGATAACGAGGGCGGTAGGCACGAGAGAGACCGAAGAAGCCGACTTCTTCGAGCTTGAGCGCAAAGGTCAGACGCTCCTCCTCTGCTCCGACGGCTGTTACGGCTCGATACCCTCCGCACTTATGGCTTCGACGGTAAGATCGGACAGCTACGCAGAACTTGAAAACAGCGTAAAAGAGCTCATCGACCTCGCCAACGGCAGGGACGGAAGCGACAATATTACCGCGATCGCAATTCGACTCTGAGAAGGACTGAAAAATGGATTTAAGTCAGAAGTTTATCGGGAAAGTCCTCGATAAAAGATACAAGATAATCAAAATACTCGGCGTCGGCGGAATGTCGGTCGTCTTTGAGGCATACGACGTCGTTTACGCGCGCAACGTGGCGGTCAAGGTGCTGAAGGACGAGCTTTGCGACGACGAGCAGACGATCAAGCGTTTCGTCAACGAGTCGCTTGCCGTCTCTATGCTCAATCATCCCAACATCGTCAAGGTACACGACGTGTCGGTCAAGTCACGTCTGAAATACATCGTCATGGAACGCGTCGAGGGCATAACCCTCAAAAGCTATATGCAGAGAAAGGGCGTGCTCTCCTCGGGTGAGATCCTCTCCTACGCCGAGCAGATCCTTGCCGCGCTTTCGCACGCGCACCAGAAGGGCATTTACCACAGAGATATTAAGCCGCAGAACATCCTCCTTCTCCGCAGCGGAAAGGTGAAGATCTCCGACTTCGGTATCGCCGCGTTCGAGAACGCAGAGGAACCGACCGAGAAAAAGGCGATCGGCACAGTTTACTACATTTCGCCGGAGCAGGCCGCCGGAAAGAAGATCGACGGCAGGACGGACCTTTATTCCCTCGGTGTCATGATGTACGAAATGGCGACGGGAAAGCTCCCGTTTGACGCCGACACTCCTCTGAAGATCGCCCGTATGCACATCACCGATCAGCCGAAGAGCCCGAGAAGCATAAATCCCAACATCCCGATAGGTCTCGAACAGGTCATAATGACGGCTATGGAAAAGGAGCCGGAGAGAAGATTTGCGACTGCCGAGCAGATGGAAAAATACGTCTCCAAGCTCCGCACAAGCCCCGATTACATCTTCAAGCTCGGTAAAAAGAAGGCCGAAACATCCGACGAAAGCAAGACTACCATGGCAAAAGGCAAGACGAAAAAGAAGAAAAAATCAGAGAGCCGCTCGATGTTCCCGATCATCTGCGGTGTCACCCTCGCCTTTCTCGTGGTCTTTGCGACGGCGGCGCTCTACCTTATCGACCAGATAATGAAGGACGAAAACGCCAACGCGCCGGAGACGATAGAGGTGCCGTCGGTCGTCGGTGAGATATACGGTGACGAGCTGAAAAAAATGCTCGACAGCTCCGTTTACAAGATAATCGTCGAAACGAAATACGACTCGTCAAGTCCCGAGAACACCGTCATCAAGCAGGATCCCGCCGCGGGCTCGAAACGTAAGGTGCTGAAGGACAAGCAATACTGCACCATCACGCTCACCGTCTCGAAGGGTTCGCAGATGATCTCCGTCCCCGACCTCACGATCACCGATTACCGTTCCGCAAAGCTGAAAGCGGAAAAGCTCGGGCTTAAAGTGGCGCTTGAAGAGGTTTCAAACGACTACGTCGAGATCGGCTACGTCATCTCGACCTCTCCGTCGTCGGGTGAAAAGGTCGCCGTAGGCACGACGATAACGATAAAGTACAGCAAGGGATCGGCGGCGACGAAGTTCTCCGTCCCCACCCTCACCAATATGACGCCTTCGCAGGCGTATTCAAAGATGAACGGCAACTTTGCCGTCGGAAAAGTGACCTACGAATACTCGTCGAAGATCTCGGCGGGCAAGATAGTCAGCCAGAGCATCCCGTCCGGGACGAAGGCAGTCAAGGGCACGCCGATAGACTTCGTTATCAGTCTCGGCCCCGAGCCGGTAGTCACCGAGCCGGAACCGATCGACCCTGCCGCCTGACAAGGAGATACTCAATGAGCACGTTTACAGAATGTTACGGCTCCATGGTTTTCGGCGATGCCGAAATGAGGGAATACCTCACCAAGGACATATATGAAAAACTTCAGCGCACCGTCCGCGACGGCAGACATCTCGACCTCGAGATAGCCACGCCGGTCGCAGAGGCGATGAGAAAATGGGCGATGAGCAAGGGTGCAACGCACTACACCCACTGGTTCCAGCCCATGACGGGCATAACCGCCGAGAAGCACGACAGCTTCATCAGCTACGGAGACGAGGGCGAGATAATCTGCCGTTTCTCCGGTAAGGAGCTGGTCAAGGGTGAAAGCGATGCCTCGTCCTTCCCTTCGGGAGGCCTTCGGGCGACGTTTGAGGCAAGGGGCTACACCGCGTGGGACCCCACCTCCTACGCATTCGTCAAGAGCGGCACCCTCTACATCCCGACCGCTTTCTGCGCATACGGCGGTCAGGCGCTTGACAAGAAAACTCCCCTTCTCCGCTCCATGGAGAAGGTCAACAAGGCGGCTCTCCGCGTTCTCCGCCTCTTCGGAAACGAGGACGTGAAATCAGTCAAGACCACCGTCGGCGCGGAGCAGGAATATTTCCTCATCCCCAAGGATCTCTATGCCAAGAGGCGCGACCTCATCTACACCGGACGCACGCTCTTCGGAGCACGTCCGCCCAAAGGGCAGGAGCTTGACGACCACTATTACGGAGCCATCCGTCCCGACGTCGCTTCTTTCATGAGCGAGGTGGACGAGGAGCTGTGGAAGCTCGGCGT
>JAGHTD010000028.1 GCA_018065475.1 Candidatus Colimorpha enterica | reverse complement strand
CCATGCCTGAGCGAAGAATGCTTCTTTGGTAGCGGTTGCGTATTTTGTCGTCGGGTTAGCGTTGAACGCAAGAGTTTCTCTTGCGAGACGCTTCTGCTGGTCAGGCGATACTGCCCACTTGATGTATTTCCAAGCGGCATCCTTGTTGGATCCTCTCGGAAGAACGTATGAAGTAACGGTGACGGGAGCCACGATATTGATCGAGCCGTCCTCCCGCTCTGTTCCGAGAACCGTGGACATCTCCCAGAGACCGCGGATATCGTAGTAGCTCATGAGAGTGTTGTAGGTGGAAACTGCGGAGCCGAAGTAGATCGGCATTTCACCCGTTCTGAAACGTGTGATATCGTACTCGATTTCGCACTGATACTGCGAGAACATCTCGGTGAACTCTTCGAATGCGTCGAGTCCGACGTTCTCGTCAACGGCGATGGTATATCCGTCGGCGTTATAAAGCTCTCCGCCCATCTGATACAGGAAGATCTTGTATCCTGCGAGGGAGTCAACGGCGACCGTCGTGCCGGAAAGAGCACCGGGCATACCGACGATCATATCGGCGTTGAGAAGTGCGGGAAGGATGTCGTAGAGGTCCTGCCAGGTCTTGGGAACGTCGACTCCGAGGTTCTGAAGAACGTCGGCACGGTAGAACATCATCATGAAGTCCGAAGTATAGGGCAGACCGTAAACGTGTTCTTCACCCTTTGCGTTCTCGATCGTAAGGGGCTCGATGATCGCGTCGGAGAACCAACCGGTGGTTTCCTTGTAATCGTCGAACTGGTCAAGCGCCTCAACGGCGTTACGGAGACCCCATGTGATGGTATCGACGGAGCTCATGTTTGCGGCGTCGGGTCCCATGTTTGCGAGGATCGCCTCGGTAAGACCGGTGGTGATGACCTTCATCTTTACGGTGATACCAGTTTCGGGTGTGAAGTATGTATCGACGAGGTTACGCTTGATAAGGGCGTCTTCACGTCCGAGTGCGGATGTGATCCAGAGTGTAACGGTGTCTTCTGCGGAATACTCTACGTCGGTTGCGAAATCGACGGTCGTGTAATCCATCTTGAAGGAACCGATGAACGCCATGAACTCGAATCCGATGGACTGGAAGAAGTTGGACTTATCCTTCGGGAGAGGATCTTTGCATCCCTGTACCGTGAAGAAGTCGATCTTGCACGGCTGGTTGAGGGCCGCGTACAGCCAGTTGGAAAGAGCTATGATATAGTTCTTGAAAGTAACGAAGTTAGGAGCGATCTTGTACTCGTCCTTTGCCATCGTGTCGAGAAGGAGCGCGATGGTATTGAGGGTTGCGACCTGGTCGCCGAGCTCGCCCGTTATTGTTTCGAGCTCACCGGAGATGGTGTAAAGCTCGTTTGCGCCTGCAGCGATAGCGTCAACTGCGTCGGGAACGAGTCTGTTGAAGCCGTAATCGTTGTATGCGTCGGGAGTAGGTCCCGTAAGCTGAAGAATTTCCTTATACGCATCGTTAAGACTCTCGATGACCTGCTCTACGCGGTAAACGTAATCGGTCATATCACCGAGCACGGTCTCAAACGTGATGGTGTTCTCACCCTTCTTGAGGTAGAACATATAGTTGTTTGCACCGTCGGTGGCAAACTGAGACTGCCAGGAGGTCTTATATTTGAAACGTATGCAGCTTGCCTCTGCAAACTGGAGCTCGTCATTTACGAGGATTCTTCTTGAAGTGAACATACCGATAAGGTCGTTCTGACGGAATCTGATGGCGATCGAGTAAAGTCCGTCTTCCGGAACGTTTACCGTGTACTTCATCCATTCGTTGACCTTGGTACTGTTGACCATATTGTTTCTGATCTTCTGGGGGTCCTGCGGCTCCGAGAGAGAAGATGTACGGTCGTTTGTCGGGTAGAGGCACGCATTGGAGATGAGGACAGGGTTCTCTGCCTGGATCTTGATGACCTCACCGATGTTTTCTATGACTTTTACGCCTTCGGATTTCTTCTGCGCAAGAAATTCCTCATAGGACGGTGCTGCGTCATATCTGTACAGCTCGATTTCCGAAATCACTATTCCTTCACGCGAAGCGTCAAAGGAGAGAACGTGCTCGCCTGCGGTAAGAGCAAACTCAAACGGATCCATTGTATAACCTAGCCAGTCGCGGAGATAATAGGTCTGCCATGTTGGATGCTCGTATCTGATAGGTCTGACATCGTTTCCGTTGCATCTACCTTGAA
>JAGHTD010000160.1 GCA_018065475.1 Candidatus Colimorpha enterica | reverse complement strand
CGGAGAAAAAGGCGAACATCGTCCGCCCGTCTGCGGAGATTTCCTCACGTGAGGTGAAGTCCTTCTCTCCCCTCATCACGAAGATCACGGTCTCGCCCGTTGCGACCGAAAGATTTTTCCACGAGCGTTTCCGTACCGACGCGGTCAGATACTCGAAGGCAAAAGGCAAAGAATGCGATTACGTACCGTTCTTCTCCTACTCTCCCCTTTACAGTCAGATGAACGCAGGCCAGCTTTCATACTATCTTTACTGGCGTGACTGCGCACGGGGCGGCAATTTCATCCGTGCCGATTACTCATATATCCTGCTTTTCGTGACCGAAACGGTCAATCTTTCCGACAGGTCGGAGAACAAAGACGGCGACCTCACGCTCCTCTGCCGTATATGGAAGGAATACAGACACGACTTCACCCTCATCGACAAGCTACTCCCGATATGGATCACCGACTTCTGCATCATCTGCGGACTTGAACCGTCAGACGAAGCAAAGAAGATCATCTCTATGATGACTGTCTCGGCACATCCCGACGTATCGGCTTTCACCTCCGGCTTCGGTCAGCACCCGAAGGCGTCGCTGATAGTCTCCACGGCCGTCAGCCACAGCTGGAAGGAAAGCAAGCTCGTCACGGACGAAAACAGGGCGCTGTATGTAGCGCACGTGCTTTCCTCCGCCGTCATTGCCCTTTCAAACGCGGAAAGAAGAACGCCCATCCTTTCGGAGACGAATATCACCCCTGCTTCCGTGAAGAGACGAAGGTCAGAACCTCCTTTTCGGGCATAACCTGCCCGTCGGAGTTCCGCTATTCGACCACCACCTCATACTATTCAGTCTCGCGCTCGCCCGATCTCCGCAATTCGATGAACGAGCTTGTCAAATATTCGGAGAACAACGTCCGCAAACTGCTCGGGATCAGAAGCAGATACCACCTTTACAGTCTTCCCGCCTCTCTGCGCAGTGAGGTTGACTCCTACTTCGCACCCCTCATCGCCGCCACGCACAAGGAACCCGAAAAGGTGCAGGAAAGACCGGAATACGAAAAGCTATACGACGCAAAGGTCGAGGAAATATCCCTCGGCCGCGCTGAAAATATTGAAAAAGAGGCCTGGAAGACCACCGCTCTCCTCACCGACAACGAGGACTTCACGGAAGAAGAAACCGTTACGGAAAAGACCGAAACGAAGGACGACGGCGGAATGGGAGACATCTCCCGCCGCGTGATCGCTTCCCTTCTCGGAAAAAGCGGCGAAAAGCTCGAGCTTATCGCCAACGAGTGCCACTGTCTTCCCGACGCCCTTGCCGACAACGTCAACGAAATGCTCTTTGACGTCTTCGGCGACTCCGTCATAGAAAATGACGGTCACTTCTTCATCGGTTTCTACCGTTCGGAAGCCGAAAAATGGCTTGAAGGATCAGAAGGATAACACTATGGAAGAAAAAGCTATACCCAAAAGAATATTAAGCTCTCTCGTCGCGTCGCTGTCGGCGGGAGTGGTGCCGCGTCTCGGTGCGCCCTATATTGCGATAGGGCGTGACAACGAGGTCAAGGCACTGCTTTCCGACCTCAACGAGCTCAGTGAAGGCGGAGCGTCCATGCGCTTTATCATCGGCCGTTACGGAAGCGGAAAGAGCTTCCTCATGCAGCTTATGAGAGGTTACGCCCTCGAAAGGGGCTACGTCACCTGCGACTGCGACCTGTCCCCCGAGCGCCGTCTCTGCGGCACGTCGGGAAGCGGGATCGCCACCTACCGTGAGCTTGTAAAAAACATGGCGATAAAGACCTCTCCCGACGGCGGTGCGCTCCCGATCATAATATCGAAGTGGCTCTCGTCGATTCAGTCGACCGTTGCAGCAAGCGGAATATCTCCCGACAGCCGTGAGTTCGCCGAAAAGGTGTCCGCGTCGGTTTACGCCAATCTCAAAGGCCTGCAAAGCTGTGTCGGAGGGTTTGACTTTTCCTACGTTCTCTCCGAATACTTCAAGGCATCGTTGAGCGGCGACGAGTTCAGACAGAGCTGCTGCATCAAGTGGCTGAGAGGCGAATACACCACAAAGACAGACGCAAAGCAGGAGCTCAAGGTCAGCTCGATCATCAACGACGACAACTGGTACGACTACATAAAGCTCTGGACCGAGTTCACGAGGAACACCGGCTACAAGGGATTTGTCTTATTCATCGACGAGTGCGTCAACCTCTACAAGATAAGCAACCGTATAGGACGTGAAAACAACTACGAAAAGATCCTTTCGATGTTCAACGACACCCTTCAGGGGCGCGCCCCCGGGCTTGCGATCATCTTCGGCGGAACCGGAGAGTTCCTCGAAGACAAGCGGAGAGGGCTTTTCAGCTACGAAGCGCTCCGTTCCCGTCTCGCCGACAGCAAGTACGTCAGCGACGGCAAATACACCGACCTTATGGGCCCCGTCATCCGGCTCCGCCCTCTGTCAGCAAACGAACTTCTTGCGCTCATTTCCCGCATTACGAAGCTTCATTCGATGTGCTACGGGATAGAGGAGAGGGTTTCGGACGAGAATATGGTCGATTTTCTGAAGAGCGCGACCGACCGTGTCGGCTCAGACAGTATGCTCACCCCGAGAGAGATAATCAGGGATTACCTCTCGGTGCTCAGCATCCTTATGCAGAACCCCGACGTCACCTTTGAAATGGCGATCGGCAAGGCCGAAGCGGAAAAACCCAAGGAAGAAAAAGATATTTTTGATTTGAACGATATTGAAATCTGAGGTCAGAATGGCAGCAACAAAAAACAAAAAAACAACCAAACAGACAAAGAAACCGACCGGAAGCACAAAGACGGCTTCAAAAAAGCCGAAGACAAGCGTCCCGGATGAACCGATGCCGTACGAGAGCAATTTTGACAGGTATTTTCCCTATTTTCTCATAGCTCTCGCCGTTTTCATCGTGCTCAGCTTCATTCTTGACGCCGGCAAGGTAGGCGGCGCGGTCGTCAGTCTTCTGCCCGGCCTTTTCGGCACGGCAGTCTATGCGATCCCCGTACTTATGATCGCCTCCGGCTTGCAGTGGAAACGCAGAAAAAGCCAAGGGAAATTAGGAACGATGATTGTCTCGCAGGTGTTCTTCTTCATTTTTCTCTCGATTCTCCTGCACAAATGGACAAAAGGTATATCGTCCGATGCAAGTGACGAGCTGAACGCCTTTGAGCTCATCAAACAGCTGTGGTCAGACGGTCAGGAATATCACGGCGCGGGAGCGGTCGGCGGACTGTTCTTCATGCTCTTTGACATCCTCATCCACGATCTGACGGTAGTCATCGGCATAATCGGCGTGATCATAACCGCTCCGCTCTGTATCGGCATTACGCCTTACGCCATCTATATCCGTATCGCATACGCCATAAAGCACGCAAAGGCCGAAAAGAGGGAAGCAGACGAGCTTTCGCAGGAAGAGATATATCAGAAGGAAGTCGCCAAACAGCAGGAAAAATACAGTCAGCGCATTTCGGATATACGCAGGACCGAAAAGGAATCCTCCCGTGTCGTCCGTGACGTAAACGACAAGCACCGTTTCACCCCCGACGTCGATATAGGTGAAAAGGGCTACGCTGACGAGGACGATTCCTCAAAACTCAGCCAGATCACCGTAGATGACTATGAGGAAGAGCCCGAGGAAAAGGGCGAAACGTCAGAGGTGATCGACAGGCTCGTCGAGGATTTCCGCAAAAACGGTGACGACGACGGCGACGAGCCGCCCTTTGATACCTCCGTCGGCACTACCTTCTCCGGAAATCAGATCAAGCGGAAGAGCGATATGCCTCTCTCATCCGGTGTCGGTGCCATATACGCAGATCCGATAAAGGAAGTCAAAAAGAAGACTCCCGCTCCCACGCCCGGCGTTCCTTCGCCTACCGCTCCCGCAGCTGCCGAGATCAAAGAAGAAAGCGGAAACGGTCAGCTCATCAGCGATTCAGAGCTTGCCATGCTCAACAACTTTGCCAAGGCCCAGCAGGAGAACGAAGCGAAGAAAAACGACATGATGGCAGGCAAGGAAGGCGCGGAATATATGTCGCAGGAGGAAGAAGAGGATCTTCCGCCCGTCAAGAAGGCATACGTATTTCCTCCCCTCTCGCTTCTTAAATACGATCTTACGCCCAAAAACGTCGATATAAGCGACGAGCTTTCGACAAACGCAAACAAGCTCGTCGAGACCTTGAAGAGCTTCAAGGTCGAAACCCGCCTCATCAACGTATCGAGAGGACCCGCTATCACGCGGTACGAGCTTCAGCCCAAGGAAGGCGTAAGAGTAAAGCAGATTGCCAACCTCGTCGATGCCATTGCCCTCAACCTTGCGACCACCGGTGTCAGAATAGAGGCGCCGATCCCCGGAAAGGCGGCTGTCGGCGTCGAGGTCCCCAACAAGACTATCTCGACCGTCTATCTCCGCGAGCTCGTCGATACCGAGACCTTCTCGAAGGCGGCATCGAAGCTTAACGTCTGCCTCGGCGTTGACGTTGCGGGCGAGCCGGTTTACCTCGACATTGCCAAGATGCCCCACCTGCTCATCGCGGGCGCGACCGGTATGGGTAAATCGGTCTGCATAAACAGCATTATCACATCTATTCTTTATAAATCCTCCCCCGACGACGTAAAGATGATACTTATCGACCCGAAAAAAGTCGAGTTTGACATCTATTCAGGACTTCCGCACCTTCTCGTTCCCGTAGTTTCGGATCCGAAGCAGGCAGCAGGCGCCCTCCAGTGGGCAGTCACCGAAATGGAACGCCGTTTCGACCTCATCGGCTCCGTCGGTGTGCGTGACGTGAAGATGTATAATCAGGTCACCGCCGACGACTACGACAAGGAACACCTCTGCTCCATCGTCATCATCATCGACGAGCTTGCAGACCTTATGATGACCGCCCCCGACGACGTCGAGGCGTCGATCTGCCGTCTTGCGCAGAAAGCACGTGCGGCCGGAATGCACATCATAATCGGCACACAGCGTCCTTCTGTTGACGTCATCACCGGACTTATCAAGGCAAACGTACCCTCGCGTATTGCGTTCACCGTCGCCTCTCAGACAGACTCACGCGTCGTGCTTGATATGGCGGGCGCAGAGAAGCTGATCGGACGAGGAGATATGCTCTACGCTCCCGTCGGCTCACCGAAGCCGCGCCGTGTCCAGGGTGCCTACGTTTCCGAATCCGAGACCGAAGCCATCGTCAACTTCATCAAGGAAAACAACGTCGAGACCGAATACGATTCTTCCGTTACCGAGGCGATCGAGCGCAATGCCGCCGCCTGTGGGAACGAAAAGGGCTCCGCCGGAAGCGCACAGATCTCCGAGCCCGACAGCGGAGAGGGCGATCCCATGCTGAGGCAGGCGATAGAGCTTGCGATCGAAAGCGGAAAGATCTCCACCTCGCTCATTCAGAGACGGCTTTCGCTCGGCTACGGACGCGCCGCAAAGTTGATCGACGAGATGG
>JAGHTD010000068.1 GCA_018065475.1 Candidatus Colimorpha enterica | reverse complement strand
GTGTAGGTCTCACCACTTGAAATTTCTATTAGCTGAACCTCCTCCGCCGCCAACGCCGGGGCGCAGAGTGCGGCAAGCAAAATCGCAGTCAGAAGTAAACTTGCAATTTTTTTCATGATAAATCGCTCCTTGTATTATGTTTGCGTATAAATTATTCATAATAGTATATCATATTTCCGCGATTTTTGCAAGACGCTCCGCCGCCTTCTTTCCGAAAACAGTGAACTTTTTTGAAAACTTTTCCCCGCGCCGCTCCCGTCCGGCGGGACATTGTTCTCGCCTGCGGGCTCGGTCAGCCGCGGTCTGACAGCCCACTGGGCTGTCATTCAACCGCCGCGGCTTTCAAGTCCCGCCGTGTCTGATTGATGAAAAAAGGGAAAGAGGGGGTGCCCCTCTTTCCCTTTTCTGGTACACCCGGCGGGACTTGAACCCGCACACTTGCGTACAAGATCCTAAATCTTGCGTGTCTGCCAATTCCACCACGGGTGCGTGATGATATTATACCAATTTCGGGGCGATTTGTCAACCTCACGCGCCGTTTTTGCGGAAATACTCTTTACATTTCCGATCTTTTGCGGTATAATATATTCAATCACTATTTACAGGAGATATAACGAAATGAAAGTATTAGTTGAAACATCCGCACGTCACATCCACCTCACCGACGAGCACATCGAAGCTCTCTTCGGCAAGGGTGCAACCCTCACAAAGAAAAAGGACCTCAGCCAGCCCGGCCAGTTCGCCTGCGAAGAGAAGGTAGAGCTTGTCGGCGCAAAGGGTAACCTCAAGGTTTCCGTCCTCGGCCCCGCACGTAAGGCAACTCAGGTAGAGCTTTCCTTCACCGACGCACGCACGCTCGGTCTCAAGGGCGTTCCCGTACGCGAGAGCGGCGACGTTGCCGGCACTCCCGGTCTCAAACTCGTCGGCCCCGCAGGCGAGATCGGCCTCACCGAGGGCGTCATCATCGCAAAGCGCCACATCCACATGACCCCCGCTGACGCAGAGGCGGCAGGCGTTAAGGATAAGGATATCGTTGCCCTCAAGCTCGAGACCGAAGGCCGTTCCGCTGTCCTCGGCGACGTCGTTATCAGAGTTTCAGATAAGTTCGCTACCGCTGCCCACATCGACACCGATGAGGCAAACGCAACCTGCGCTTTCGGCGAGGTTTACGGCGAGATCATTAAGTAATTTTGATGAAATGATATGAAAAAAGCACCCGCGAGGGTGCTTTTTTCAATGTTATTACGACAGATCGAAGCTGAGGAGGAGCTTGTTCAGGTACGCCTCGTACATCGGCTTCTGCTTGCCGACCGTGGAGTTCCAGTTTCTGTTTTTGTTTCCGATGAGGGTGCCGACCATATTCGCCATACCGCCCATAGAGCTTGTATAAACCACCGCAAAATCGGAGGTGATACCCGCGCGGACGAGGTCGATTATCCTGCCCGCCCTGTCCATATCGACCTTATCGGATACGTTCTTGACCTTGAGGGCGGTGTCGTACATGGCGGTGATTACGTATTGGCTGAAAAGCTCGCACCCCACCTGGAGATAGGCGGAGATCGCCTCGAGCTTCTCTTTGCCGACCGATGTCGGGATTGTGTAGAGAAAGAAGGAATCCTGCATTGCGGAGAGGTATTTTTCCTGCGTTTCGTCGTATTTCGGCCTCGGGATGATGACGTAATCGTCCTCCATATCTCTCACGTTGTCGCCGAAGGCGTAGAGGAAGTACTCGTTCATAAAGAGCATTCTTCCTGCGGCGAAGGTGTCGGAGTTGCCGGATGGCGTCTTGTTGTAATCGTAGGTGAAGAAGCCGACCGTGTCGTTGTAGAGGTCATATACCTTGGCGTAAACGTCGTTGTTGTGTTCGGAGTCGATCGTGAGGTTGTAAAGCCCCTCGCTGTTCCTTTCCGAGAAGGTCATTCCTGCCGAGATCGCGGCGAAGAGAGGGCACTGCCCCTTGTTGGTGGCGGAGCCGAGACGGTCGTCAAGATCCGGCTTGTCGTTCTGATTTAGGTCGAGATACGCGGCGGTGTCCTTTTCCATGAGCATATCAAGATCCCAGTTTCCCGCCTCGACTTCTTCGAGGAAGGCGCCCGGGTCGTCAAACAGATCGTCGTACATCTGCCAGTTCATAAAGGAACAGGCGGCCCAACCGAGGATCGTGGGCGAAATGTCTCCGCCGAGGAAATAGAGCGTCTTGGTGCCCATCGTGACGTTCTTCATATAGTCCCCGTACCAGCAGGGGTGAGTAATGTCGAGGTAGCTTTTCGGCGTGTCGAGACCGAGGACGTTCTTATATGCGCCCTGCGTCGCGTAGCCGGTGCCGTAGAATTGGTCGCACATTATCATATCGTACAACCCTTCGGTGGCGGATTCCCTTACCGCCTCGGCGATGAACTCGTAAGAGGAGGACGAGCCGAGATAGAAGGTGCGATTGACGTTAAGCGCGCCGTTTATCCTCTCGTTGGTGGCGTAAACGGAATCCCAGACGATGTCGCCGGAGTTTTCCTGACCGACGACGTAATCGTCGTATGTGACTCCGCGGCAGGCGACAGAGAGACTCATGCCGTCGTAGTCGAGGACGTCGTACCACGGCTTTTCTTCGGGTGCGTCGGTGACTTCTGTCTTTTCTTCGGTAGTGTCGCCGGGATCATCCGTACTGCCGGCGCAGGCGGCGAAAACGGATAGGACGAAACAGAGCGCGAGAAGAAATGCAAAAAACTTCTTCATAGGGGTGATCTCCTTTGCTTTTTATTGTTACGGAACGTGTGCCGCACCGGGCGGCGCTTTATACTGTGATTATATCACTTCCGATAACCCGCGCAAAGGGAAAAAGCGTGCAGAAAAGTGTATTTTTGATGAAAAATGCCGTTTTTAACGGCTGAAAATGCGTTCCGAGAGTGTCAGTCTCCTTCCGATCGGAACGGAAAAAACGGCAGGGAGCGCACTCCCTGCCGTTAAAAATGCTATTATTCGGTGTCAGATGATCCTCTTTACCGCCTCACCGGTGCGGGCGCTTTCAAACGCCGCCTCGATGACCGAGATCACTCTCCTCATCTGCGCGTGCGTGACGGTCTGCGTTTCTTTGCCGTCAACGGCGCGGCAGAAATTGCGGTAAAAATCGTGCACGTCGGACTTCGGCATAGGCACCTCGTAGGAATAGGTGGTCGTCTCATCCCTCGGTGCCATGGTCTTTGTGAGACCGCTTTCCGCTCTTATCGGCGTTGCGTCGTTCTCGTCGGCCTTTTTCAGCACCGTGACCTTCATCGGCTGTTCCCACGACTCGATTATCGCCGAGCCGAACATTCCCGTCATATAGAAACGGGGAAGGGCGATGAAGTTGGAGGTCGCTATCTCGACGAAATATCTCACTCCGTTCTCAAAGACGAGGGTGATGTGACATCCGTCATCGACCTCGGAGGTGGTCATATAGTCGAGGTTGCAATAGACCGAAACGACCGGCGAATCGGGGATGACGCAGAGCGCCTGATCTATCAGATGGACGCCCCAGTCGTAAACCATTCCGCCGCCGTGCTCCTTCGTCTTTCTCCAGTCGGAGGGGATACCGCGGGAACCGTGGACGCGCGACTCTATGACGGAGATCCGACCGAGCTCGCCCTTTTCGTAAAGGGCTTTTATACGGAGCATATCGGTGTCCCAGCGTCTGTTCTGATGTACCGTGAAGAGCTTTCCCGCCTTTTCGGACGCGGCGATCATTTCGTTGAGGTCGGCGAGGCAGAGCGCGACCGGCTTCTCGCAGATCACGTTCTTTCCCGCGTTCAGACAACGGATGACGGTGTCCTTGTGGAAATCGTTGGGGATCGCCACCGTGACGATCTCGACTCTTTCATCTGAAAGCAGTTCGTCAAGCGACTTGTAGGCGTGAATACCGTCCCCTTCTGCCTTTTTCAGCTTTTCGGGATCGGTGTCGAACACGCCGAGAAGCTCGACGACGTCGGAGGCGAGGGCTTTTTTGCAGTGGAAGCCGCCTCCCATTCCGCCGTAACCGATTACGGCGAGGCCTTTTTTGATCATTTTATGCCTTTCACGCCCAACCCATGGAGCCGGGCTTCGGATCGTTCATAACGAGAGGACGGAGGAAATCGACCGCCTTTTTGAGGCCTTCGTCAACGGACATGAGGGAGTCTTCGTGCTCTATCGACAGCACTCTGTCGTAACCGCTGAGACGGAGCGCGGAGACCATATCTCTCCAATACGCCTCGGAGTTGCCGAAACCGCAGGTGCGGAAGATCCAGGAGCGGTGCTCCTCGTCCTTGTAGTGCTTGGTGTCGAGGACACCGTTCTTCGCCGTGTTGTATTTGTCGATCTTCGTGTCCTTTGCGTGGAAGTGGTAGATTGCGCCCTTCAGCTCTCTTATGGCGGCGACGGGATCCATTCCCTGCCAGATGAGGTGAGAGGGGTCGAAGTTTGCTCCGATGACGTCGCCGACAGCAGCGCGGAGCTTAAGGAGCGACTCGGGGTTATAGACGCAGAAGCCGGGGTGCATCTCAAACGCGATATGCTTTACGCCGTGTTCCTTTGCGAAAGCCGCCGTCTCCGTCCAGTAGGGGATGAGCTTCTCGTTCCACTGCCAGTCGAGGATCTTGAGGAAATCGTCGGGCCAGGGGCAGGTGACCCAGTTCGGGTACTTCGAGCCCTCGCTGTCGCCGGGACAGCCGGAGAAGCCGACGACGGTGTCTATCTCGAGCTTTTCGGCGAGAAGGACGGTGTTGCGGAAGTCGGAATCGAACTTCTTTGCGGTGTCGGCGTCGGGGTGGACGGGGTTGCCGTGAGCGGAAAGAGCCGCGATGTTTATCCCGTAAGTGTTGAAGGTCTCACGGAAACGGTAGAACTCCGTCTTGTCGGTGAGAAGGACTGCGGGGTCGCAGTATTCCTTGCCGGGATAACCTCCCGCACCGATCTCAACGGTGTCGATGCCGAGCTCCGCCATTTTGTCGAGGACCTCGGGGAGCGTCTTGCCGTGATAAAGATTTGCGAGTACACTGAGTTTCATATTTTTACCTCTTTCTGCCGTCAGGCGTTTTCGGGTTTGTTTTCGCTTTTTTCGTCTGTTTCGTCAGTTTCGACCGCTTTGTCCGGCTCCTCTGCCGTGTCGGGCGCTTCTTCATTTTCTGCGGGGATGAGACCGAGGAAGAAACGGCGGTATGCGAGGACTGCCGCAGAGAAGACGAAGAGGATCTCACTCAGCTTGGGAGTGAACTCCGTCGCATGACCTCCGAAGAAGCAGACGAAATAATAGATCATAAGTCCTATCGCCGCCGCGAAGACGGGGAAGGTGAGCCCTATGCTTATCGACGAATCGTGCTTTGTGCATACGCCGTGATCCTGCTTCATCTCAAAGAGGATGAAGACGAGGGAGAAGGCGGGGATGAGCATAGCCATATCCCTGAGTGTATCCGTCATCGCACGGTTGCGGGTGAAATAGATCGCAAATATCAGGAGGATGTTTCCGAGCGCGCCGAACACGGGAAGCGCCTTTACGCGCCTGCCGAAAATGCCGAGCAGGAAATAGACCGCGAATACGGCGAGGAAGATGAAGCCGAAGGCACCGAAGACCGTCGGAACGTCTCCGCCGAAGGAGAATATCTTGACCGTCTTTCCGAACAGCGTGACGCTGACACGGCGGAAAGAAAAGGTCGTGACGATCGCGGGCAGAAGCCCGTCGCCGTTCTCCCCGAGGAAACGTGCCGCAGACAGTGCGGACGATACCGCACCGAGCAGAGAAACGGCGGAGAGCGCCATGCCCGCCTTACCGACGGGACGGCAGAGGTCTTCTCTCGAATCCTTCAGCGAGGGTATCACGGCGACCGCAAGCGCGGCGGCGGACACGAGCCCGAGAACGAGTCTCGGAGCGTAGGCGAGGACACCCTTTGACGTATCGTAGAATGCGATGAAGATCACCGCTACGGTCAGAGCAAGAATTATCGACATAGCGATATTCAGTTTCACGAAGATCGCCTTCGTCTTGTTTTTCATCGGTTTCATTTTTGCCTCAGATCTGTTTGTGTACTGATTTGTATTCGTCGTAAAAACGGTACATCGGACAGCCGTTATGCGACTGCTCGGCTCGGCTCAGCTCGTCCTCGTCGAGGTCGGCACGGCAGATATATTCCTGCCACTCCTCGTCCCAGTCGTAGAACTGGCAGGTCTCGCAGTTTCCGTAAACCGTTCTTTCGTTTTCTGCCTTTTTGTCTTTTTTTCCGGTCATAGCTTCATTATCCCGTTTCCGCAGTCGCGGAGTCTGTAATCGGCGAGCCGGTCGCCCTCGTAGTTGAGGTCGAGCAGGAAGGGTACTCTGCTTTCGGTCAGACGGGAAAGGAATATTTTGTCTCCCTCCCAAAGGTTGAGGGACGGGACGGATGAGATCTCCACCCATTTCAGCTCCCCTTCGGGACATTCCCTTATCTCGCCCTCGAAGCCGTCGGCGGTGAAGAGATACATGATCTCGTCCTCCCAGGTGTCGGAGCCGAAATGTATGACCGAACGGCGGGTGAAGGACGTGAGAGTCAGCCCGGTTTCTTCAAAAACCTCGCGTTTCACGCCTTCCTCGGGCGTTTCGCCCTCCTCTATTCTGCCGCCGACGCCGATCCACTTCCCCTTGTTGGGGTCGTTTTTCTTCTTGTTGCGGTAGAGCATGAGGTATCGTCCGTCTTTTTCTATGTAGCAAAGGGTGGTGCTTTTCATGTCGGCGTCTTTCCGTCTCTCCACGGGTGGAGCATCGTGATCTCCTTGACTATCGGCAGGCCGAGACTTTCGGCGTACTCTATCGTCGAGTTGATGTCCTCGGGGTTCACCTGATCGGGCGAATGTGCGTCGATACCGACGACTATGCTGTTCCCGACCTCTTTTGCGATACCGAAGAACAGGTCGCCGGGGTAGTGTCTATTTTCGGTGTGGCCGAGATTGTTGACTTCGAGGGGAATGTTCAGCTCCTTCGCCCTGACGCAGAGGCGGGTCATCTCGGTGACGTATTCGTCTCTCGGAGCGGCGTGCCAGTTATAGACGTCGGGGTGTCCTATGTAGGAGAAGCAGCCCGTCTCCATTCCTTCAATAACGGTGTTGACGAAGGACTTCACCGTGTGGATGATCTCTTCGCTGAAAACTCTCTCGTAGGTCAGCCCGCCGGGATATTCGAGCTGGTGCTGACCCATTATCATATAGTCGATGTCGTATTCTTTGCAGATGTCGTACAGCCCGTCGAAGATCGAAGGGAGGTATTCGCCCTCAAATCCGACGTATATCTCTATGTCGTTTTTGTACTCCTCGCGGAGTTCTCTTATGAGCCCGACGTAGGAGGATATTTCATCAAGCCCCATCCTCATTCCCTCGGTGTAGCCGTTGCGGAAGACCTGAGGGGAATGGTCGGAAAAGCCGAGCTTTGTTATGCCGTTTTCGATCGCTTTTTCGACGATCTCCCTTTCCGTGCCCTTGAAATGGCGGCAGAAATGGGAATGGGTGTGGTAATTTGCGTGGTACATTTCTTTCTCCGAAGGCCCGAAAACAGACCTTATGATATTATATCACGATATGCGGTCATTGTCAATCGGAAAGCCGATGAATGTCAGCCGAATGAGCCAAAAAGTCAATATACCGGCAAGCCGCCTTTCGTTTTCGGGCGAAAAAACGCGCCCGTTGCGCAAATGTTAATTTCCGTTGCGCTTTTTTTGCCTTCCGTTGCGCGATGTTAATTTTAGTTGCGCCCGTTTTCGTCAATCATTGCGCAAATGTTAATTTTCGTTGCTTGACATTTCGGGGGTAAGTGGTATAATAGAGACAGTAAACGTGAAGCGAAAGGATGCCCGGAATATATTTACGAGTATCTTTTGCCGTCAGCTCTTTTGAAAGGAAGGTGTGTGCCGATGCAGTAATTTTGTCAAATGAGTGGTTTCATTTATTTTATTAAAAACACCAAATCAAATTCAACTTTTTGACAAGAAAGGAAAGTAAGTAAATTAAATGAAAAAGAATGTAAAAAAAATCGTAATTGCAGTTTTGATAGCTGTTGGAATAATTGTTGGTTTGTTCGCTGTATATCAAGCCGGTAAATTATATCAACTAATCAAGTTTTTTGAAGTGTGGGACCAACCCGCTTGCGATACCGTTATTGAAGACGAAGATTTCGACGGAAAAATCTTGATAAAGGAATATCAGAAACTATTTCATTGTTATGCACATGTTTATTATGTTACAGGCAATAACGAAGAAATATATTTGTATTATGTAGATTACGGAGAGAGTTTCAAAAACTGGATTGAAGAAGGTTTTTATTCATACGAAATAAAGGACGGCATTATGATAATAACGTATGACAAAGAAATAACAATCAATAATATCCATAAACAAGAAAATTGCGGAGAGTATGGGGATAAGGTTGTTATTGATGGTAGCTTGAAATCGAAGATTGATACGGAGCCACAATGATTTCTCCGTGCAGATATACGGCACTCTGTCCTGAGGTGATTTTATGAAAAATATTAAAAGTATAATTATCAAAACGGTTGCTGTTTTGCTTGCTGTTCTGACAGTCTTGAGCATTGCCAATTTCGTGCTGACCTGCTGCTCCAAAATGATAATGCTGCATCCTCAAAGAATGGATCTGAAAATCGCAAAAGCGCTCGCCGAAGTCACCGAATACGCAGAAAACGTATTTGACAAACTGCATGAAGAAAATCCGAGCATTGATCATATATATCTATTAGATGTAACGCGTATAAG
>JAGHTD010000198.1 GCA_018065475.1 Candidatus Colimorpha enterica | reverse complement strand
CTGCGCGTCGGTGAAGTCGCCCCTTTTGGGAATGGAGATGTAGTCGTCGGATGAAAGAAACGCTTTGACGTAACGGTCAGAAAGGAGCTTTTCCTCGACCGTCCCGACGCTTGTGTCAACGCCGACATATTCAAACCCGTCGGGGAGCGTCATCCTCCCGTTTGCGGTAAACTCCGTATTGCCGATGAAGCGGTCGGAGAAGGCATAGAGGGCAACGGCGACGAGGTCGTCGCTCGCTCCGGTTATGACCGCCCGGCTCCCGCTTATCCTTATCCCGTAGCCGTCCTTTTCAAGCGCCGCCGTGAGCTCTGCCGATTCTTTCCTTGCGGTGGCTCCGACGAGGATTTCGGGCGTCCCGTTGGGTGCCGTTCCGTTGTCTGCGATCTCGGGGAAAACGCCCGTAATTGCACCTATCTTGTCCCTCAGCGCCGCCGCGTCTTCCTTGATCGCTTTCGTGCATCCCGAGGCGATAACTATCCTGCATACCTTTTCTCCGCCTATGAATCCGGCGGTCTTCGCTTCTTTACCTTTTACGTTCTCCATGTCGTTTTCCTCTTTTGCCGAAGATATTTTCATCTGTAATTTTATCACTATTTGGCATTTAAGTCAATATTAAACGAAGTAAATGTGAGGATTATTTGTTTTTGAAAAATATAGTTTTGAGAAAAATTATGGCTGCCGGTAGGGGAGTGCCGTGCTCCTCATGTTCAAAACGTATTGCACGAACAATGTGGCTTCGTCGTCGTAGGGGACGGCGCCTCGACGTCCCGCTTGATCGGATTTGAAAAAGCGATACGGCTGCCGGTAGGGGAGTGCCTTGGAGCTCCCGTTCAATATAATCTGCAATAATGATCCGGCTGCATCGCAGGGCAGAGGCTTGAGAACTCAACGGCTACGTATAGGCTCCCTGAGATGCGAAGCATCTCTTGTAAGCGGGAGCTGGCGAGCGTAGCGAGACTGAGAGGTTGTTTAGGGCAATAGTAACATCCTTCAAAAGACAACCCTTCCACCGCTTCGCGGTCCCCCTCCCCTTGCACAGGGGAGGCTATATATACCCCATAGGTGTTGTCCTTCCTCCCGCCTCCTCAAAAAATATACCATTTTTTTAATATTTTTTCAAAAAAATCATTGACACAAAATCTTG
>JAGHTD010000250.1 GCA_018065475.1 Candidatus Colimorpha enterica | reverse complement strand
CACTTCTCCGCGCGTGTCTCGTCTTCACACAAAAAAGCACCCGGTGGGTGCTTTTTTGCCTATATCAATAGACTTTTGCCAATATAAATAGACCTTTGTCTATATCTTACATCAATAGAACTTCTTGAGAAGATCGTTGAGGTAGCCCTCGTACATCTTCTTCTGAAGAGCGACGCCGCCGTGCCAGTCCTTACGTCCGGAAGTGATGAGTGCGCCGACCATATTTGCCATACCGCCTATCGTGCTCTGGTAAACGACTGCGAAGTCGGAGGTGATACCCGCGCGGACGAGGTCGATGATCTTGCCGGCTCTGTCCATATCCACCTTATCGGACACGTTCTTTACTTTGAGAGCGGTGTCGTACATAGCGGTGATGACGTACTCGCTGAAGAACTCACAGCCGAGCTGGAGATAAGCGGAGATCGCCTCGTGCTTGCTGAGGTCTGCGGTAGTGGGGATAGTGTAGATGTAGAGGGAATCCTGCAATGCGGAGAGGTAATTGGGCTGATTTTCGTCGAACTTAGGTCTCGGGATGATGACGTAATCGTCCTCCATCTCGCGGCAGCCATCTCTGAACGCATAGAGGAAGTACTCGTTCATGAAGAGCATTCTTCCGTCGGAGAAGGTGTTGATGTTGCCGTTGGAGTTTGCGCCGAAATCATAGGTGATGAATCCCTGCGTCTCTCTGTAAAGTTCAAAGACCTTCTCGAAGATCGAGTTGTTGAAGCCGGTGTCTATGGTGAGGTCGTAGAGGCCTTCGGCGTTCTTCTTGGAGAAGGTCATTCCGGCGGAAATTGCGGCGAATGCGGCGCTCTGACCTGCGGAAGTTGCCGATCCGATACGGTCGTCAAGATCGACCTTGTCGTTCTGGTTGAGGTCGAGATATACGGCGATGTCCTTTTCGCGGAGCATGTCGATATCCCACTGACCTGCCTCGACGGCGTCAAGGATCTCTTCGGGCTCGCCGAAGACGTCCTCGTAGAGGTTCCAGTTCATGAAGGTGCAGGCAGCCCATGCGAGGATGGTGGGGGAAATGTCACCGCCGAGGAAGAAGAGCTTCTTCGCGCCGATGGTGATGTTGTCGTTGTAATCCTGATACCAGCAGGGCTTGCTGAGGTCGAGATAGGACTTCTCGCAGGAAAGCTCGTTTACGTCCTGATATGCGTTCAGAGCGGCGAAAGCGGTGCCGTAATACTGGTCGCACATGATCATTTCGTAAATGCCGTCGTTTGTGGATTCCTTGATGGCGGTGTTGATGAACTCGCTGGCGTCGTTGGAGCCGAGGGCGAACTCACGGTTGATGTTGAGGGTGCCGTTGATCCTCTCGTTGGTGTCGTAAACGGCGTCCCACGCAACGTCACCGCTGTTTTCGTTGCCTATAACGTATTCGGTGTAGGACTGACCGCGGCAGGCGATGAGCATATCCATGCCGTCGTAGTTGAGGCCGTCGTACCACGGCTTTTCTTCGGGTGCTGTGGTGGAATCGCCTCCCGATCCTGCCGTCGTGTTGTCGTCGGGCTTTGCGGGTTCTTTGGAACAGCCGGCAGCTACCGCGAAAATGAAGCAGAAAGCGAGAAGCAATGAGATGATTTTCTTCATTGGTTTTTCTCCTTTGTAATGTATGATTGTTTACCCGGCTATTATAGCAAAAAATCGCGGATATGTCAATAGATTTCCGTCGCTTTGCGGAAAAAGGAGGCGCTGCGGGAGGGAGAGCGCCTGCGAAGAAGTGATGAGCGCAAGCACGTGATGCGTGCCTTCGGCACGCGGAACGGTAGGGGACGGCGCCCTCGACGTCCCGCTCAATGAAATCTGCACAAATAATCCGGCAACACGTAGGGGAGTGCCTTGGTGCTCCCGCTTCTAACGGTGAAGCACTATCTTTGAAGCGAGGCACTCACTTGTCCACCTTCCTCCGGGAGGAAGGTGTCGCCGTAGGCGACGAAAGGAGCCCGCGGTATAATGAAGTTAGTATCAGAATGAATAGGAACGATACTAAACCGTTAGTTATTCTTTCATCGGTGAAGAATTACTAATAATAAAGTGCTCGCCGGGCTCCTTCAGTCAACTGCGTTGACAGCTCCCTCCCGGAGGGAGCTGGACAGCAGCGATCTTCACTCATTCTAAATGATGTTGACACAACTTTTCCGCGGGCTCCGCCGAGTGATGCGTCCCGCAAGTGAGACAAAAATGAGACAAAAATGAGATGACAGGGGGAAGGGGCGGGTGATATAA
>JAGHTD010000080.1 GCA_018065475.1 Candidatus Colimorpha enterica | reverse complement strand
GGTAATGGGTTCCTCACTTGAAAAGCTTGCCGGAAGCCGTCTCAAATCGATCCTCGGCAAAATGACTTCAAACGTATTCAAGGGCTTCGGCTTCGGTGTCGTGATCACCGCCGCAATTCAGTCCTCCGCCGCAACGATCGTCATGGTCGTCGGCTTCGTCAACTCCGGTCTTATGAATCTCGCCCAGGCGAGCGGCGTCATTATGGGCGCAAACATCGGAACGTCCGTCACCGGATGGATCATCTCATTCAGCGGGATCAAGGGAAGCGACTCGATCTACTATCTGCTTCTCTTCGTCGGAGTGTTCCTCTTCTGGTTCATCAAAAAGCAAAAAGTCAAGAATATCGGACTTATCATCATCGGTTTCTCCGTCCTTATGGTCGGTATGCAGATAATGTCCGGCGCAGTATCGGGGCTTAAAAACTCCGATATGCTCGGAAAGTTCGTCAATGTTCTTTCAAATCCGATCCTCGGGCTTCTCTTCGGTATCGTATTCACTATCATCATTCAGTCTTCTTCGGCATCCGTCGGTGTGCTTCAGTCATTTGCCGCCGGCTACGCTATGCCCTTCTCCTTCTGTGTACCCTTCATTCTCGGCGCAAACATAGGCACCTGCTCGACGGTCATTATTTCCGCGATCGGTGCTTCGAGGGAGTCGAAGCGCACCGCGGCCGTTGACCTTATCTACAACGTCGTTTCCACGCTTATCATTCTTCCGATCTACGTCGTCATAAACAAGATATTTGCTCCCGCCCTGCTTTCGGAGGCGGCAAGCACGGTAGGCATCGCTATTGCAAATACCTCGATCAAGGTCATCCAGCTCGTCATCATGTTCCCGCTCATCGCCCTTATGTGCAAACTCGCTACGCTCATCATCCCCGACGTCAAGGATACCGACGACAAAACCTCCCTGCTTGACGAACGTCTCCTTGCCGCTCCCGAGGTCGCTATCGAGAGAGCGCACGAGGTCACGACCGCCATGGGAGACCTTTCGGTAAAATCGCTGAAAGAAGCAGTCGAAACGTTGGATAAGTACGATTCGGAGGTTATCGAACGCATAGACAAGGCGGAAAACCTCGTGGATACCTACGAGGATAAGCTCGGTTCCTTCCTCGTCAAGCTTTCGGAGCAGAACCTGACACAGGCAGACAACCGCGAGGTATGTATGCTCCTTCAGCTTATCGGAGATTACGAAAGAATATCCGACCACGCAAAGAACATCGCCGAATCATCCACGGAGCTTCACGACAAGAAGATCGAGTTCACGCCCATGGCTAAAAAGGAGCTTGCCACGATCATCGGTGCAGTGACCGAGATCCTCGATATGTCGTTTGACTCCTACACGAAGAACGACGCTTCCCTCGCCCTCAATGTCGAGCCGCTCGAGGAGGTCGTCGATGATCTCAAGGACACGATCAAGGCAAATCACATCACCCGTCTTTCGAGAGGCGAATGCACGATAGAGCTCGGCTTCATCCTCTCCGATCTTCTTACCGACCTTGAAAGAGTATCCGACCACTGCTCCAACGTCGCCCTCAGCGTCGTCATCAACAACGAGCATTACGACCTCAGCAAGCACGAATACTCCAAGGGAGTCAAAAGCGGCGGTGCATTCTTCGACGAAAAGTACGAAATGTATAAAAGCAAGTACGCTGTCGAAGCTACCGTATAATATCAAATACCGGCGGGAAGGCGTCTTCCCGCCGTTTTTTATCGCCGGAAGTTGTTAACAATTTGTTAATTATGTTTTTTCTTTATGTGTGCTATTGAAATAATAAGAGTATTATGGTATAATATCCGCTGGTTTCAAAATACACACACGGTGTACTCTTCGGTTACAAATCAGAGCGCCGTGGTGGCATAAACCGAAGAAAGGATTGACAAAAATGTCAGTAGTATCAATTAAACAACTGCTCGAAGCAGGCGTCCATTTCGGACATCACACCAGATGATGGTGCCCCAAGATGGCAGAGTACATCTTCACTGAGAGAAGCGGTATTTACATTATCGACCTCCAGAAGACCGCAAAGAAGTTTGACGAAGCTTATATGTTCGTCAGAGACACTGCCGCTGCAGGCGGTGACATTCTCTTCATCGGAACGAAGAAGCAGGCAGCAGACGCCATCAAGGACGAAGCTGTACGCTGCGAAATGTTCTACGTAAACGAGAGATGGCCCGGCGGTATGCTCACCAACTTCAAGACCATCAAGAAGTCCATCGCACGTCTCAACTCCCTCAACCAGATGAAGGAAGACGGCACCTTCGATCTCCTTCCCAAGAAGGAATCCTCCGCGCTCAACAAAGAGATCATCGACCTCGAGAAGAGCTACGGCGGTATCAAGAACATGAGCAAGCTCCCCGCTGCTGTATTCATCGTTGACCCCAAGAAGGAGCACAACGCTGTCGCAGAAGCAAAGAAGCTCGGCATTCCCGTTGTCGCTATCGTTGATACAAACTGCGATCCCGACGATGCAGATTACGTAATTCCCGGCAACGACGACGCTATCCGCGCAATCAAACTCATCGCTTCCACTCTTGCTGACGCAGTTCTCGAAGGCAAGCAGGGTGAGCAGAACGCAGAAGAGGCAGCAGCTGAAGAGGCCGCTCCCGCTGAAGAAGCTTAATCGAAAGGAAATACTACAATGGCTCAGATTACAGCAAAACAGGTCGCAGATCTCCGTGCAAAGACCGGATGCGGCATGATGGAGTGCAAGAAGGCACTCGTTGAAGCAGAAGGCGATTTTGACGCCGCAATCAAGCTCCTCCGTGAAAAGGGACTCGCTTCCGCCGCAAAGAAGGCAGACAGAATCGCCGCAGAAGGCGCTGTTGACATCCTTTCCGACGGCAAGACCGCCGCTATGATCGAGGTCAACGCAGAGACAGACTTCGTCGCAAAGAACGAGAAGTTCGTTGATTTCGTCAAGGGCGTCCTCAGAACGATCGTTGCAAACAAGCCCGCTACTCTTGAAGAGCTCAAGGCCCTCAAGTACGACGGCACCGATTTCACCGTTGAAGAGACTCTCGTACAGCTCATCGCCGTTATCAAAGAGAACATCTCCATCAGAAGATTCCTCGTTGCAGAAGGCAAGCTCAACTCCTACATCCACGGCCACGGTCAGACCGGCGTTATCGTTGCATTCGATACCGATGACGACACTGCCGCTACCGCAGAGTTTGCAGAGATGTCCAAGAACGTTGCTCTCCAGGTCGCAGCTATGAACTGCGAGTTCGTTGACCGCAACGCCGTTCCCGCTTCCCGCCTTGCAGAGGAAAAGGAAATCATCGCTACTCAGATCAAGAACGATCCCAAGAACGCTTCCAAGCCCGACGCGATCATCGAGAAGATGGCTCTCGGAAAGCTCGGCAAGTTCTACGAGCAGGTTTGCCTCGCAGATCAGGCATACGTCAAGGACGACAGCATGAGCGTTGAAAAGTACGTTGCTTCCGTTGCAAAGCAGCTCGGCAAAGAGATCAAGCTCGTTAATTTCTACCGTTACGAGAAGGGCGAAGGCCTCCAGAAGAGAGAGGACAACTTCGCTGAGGAAATCGCTAACCTCGTTAAGTGATCCAACACAACAAAAACTTTCAGCCGCCGCGAAATATC